>JBKKDD010000249.1:0-11332 GCA_046708705.1 Miltoncostaeaceae bacterium
CTCGTGGGCTCGGAGATGTGTATAACCGACAGGCGCTCCACCGGGGCGGCGGCGGCCGTCCGCAACGCGGCCAGGTCGGCGCCCGCACGCTCCAGCAGCGGCCCGACGATGCCCTCGCGCGCCTCCAGCAGGGCGACCAGCAGGTGCGCGGGCTCGATGATCTGCTGCTCGCGCGACTCGGCCAGCTTCTGCGCGGCGGCGATCGCCTCCTGTGCCCTGACGGTGTACTGCTCGACTGCCACGACCCCTACCTTCCCCTGATGATGGGCTTGACGATCCGCGCGGGCGGTCCGGCGCGGCGGACATGGACGATCTCGGTGCTGAGCGACCGGCGCATCGACTCGAGCTCGCGCAACCCCGCGGCGGCCTGGCTCATCATCTCCGCCTCCAGCGCGCGCACCCGGGTCAGCGCCTTTTCGAGCGCGCGCTCCAGGTCGAGCACCCGCTCGATGCCCATCAGGTTGAGCCCCGTCTCCGACATCTGCTGCACCCGCCGCAGCCGTGACACGTCGGCTTCGCTGTAGAGCCGGGTGCCGCCCCGGGTGCGCGACGGGCTGACGAATCCCCTGCGCTCATACATGCGCAGCGTCTGCGGGTGCATGCCGGCGAGCTCGGCGGCGATACCGATCATGAACAGCGGGCGTGTGTCAGGTGTGGGCACCGTTCCGCCTCACGTCACGAGAACAACCGGTCGCGGGGGTTGGCGCCGTTCAGCGCCGCGAACGCCTGCAGCGCCTCGCGCTGCTCGTCGGTCAGCTTGGCGGGCACGTCGATGCGCAGCCGGGCGATCAGGTCGCCGGCGCCCGTGCCCTTGACGCGCGGGGCGCCCTTGCCCTTGACACGCAGCGCCTTACCGCTTTGGCTGCCGGCCGGGACGGTCAGCGAGACGCGGCCGTCGAGCGTCGGCACCTCGACCTTGCCGCCCAGGGCGGCCTCGGCGAACGTGACGGGCACGTCGATCTCCAGGTCGTCGCCGTTTCGCGTTAACTGGCGGCTGGGCGTGAGGTGCGTGGGCACGATCAGATCGCCCGGCTGCGCGCCGCGACCGCCGGCCTGTCCGCGGCCGCGCTTGCGGATCTTGGTACCGGTCTTGACCCCGGCCGGGATCGTGACCTGCTCGTTGCGCCGCACCCGGCGCGCGCCGGCCCCGCCACAACTCGTGCAGGGGTCGTCCACGATGGTGCCGGTGCCCCTGCAGGTCGCGCAGGGCTGGCTCATCACCTCGAAGCCCCCAAGGTTGCGCCCGATGACACCCCGACCGCGGCACTCCGGGCACAGGCTCGACTTGGACCCGGGCTTGGCGCCCGAGCCCGAGCAGTCGCGGCAGGCCTCGTCCACGTCGTAGCTGACCGGGACGCCCGCCCCCGCCATCGCCTGCTCAAACGACAGCGTCACGTCGATCTCGATGTCCGCGCCACGGCGCGACGCGCCCGCGCGCTGGGATCCGCCGCCGCGACCACGTCCGAACATCTCGAAGATGTCGCCGAAGTCGAAGCCGGACGGATCGAACCCACCGGCTCCGGCTCCAGCGCCGGCGCCGCCCGACCCGAACGCCTGCGGGCCCATGTCGTACTGCCTGCGCTTGTCCGGATCCGACAGGACGTCGTGCGCGTGCGCGATCTCCTTGAAGCGGTCCTCGGCCTTGGGGTCGCCCTGGTTCTGATCCGGGTGCCATTTGCGGGCGAGCTTGCGGTACGCCTTCTTGATGTCGTCCTGCGACGAATCGCGGGTGACGCCGAGGACGTCGTAGAGATCGCGGGCCATCGCGATCAGGCCCCGTCGGCTGCGGGACGCGCGGCCACGACGACCTTGGCGGGACGCAGCACCGCCTCACCCAGGCGGTAGCCCTTCTCGGCGACGTGGACCACGGTGCCCTCGTCGTGCTCGTCGGTGGGGTGCTGGGCGACGGCCTCGTGGATCGTGGGATCGAACGGCGCGCTCTGCGCCGGGATCTCCTGGACGCCACGCCCGGTCAGAAGCCCGGCCAGCTGGCCGCGCACCATCTCGACGCCCGCCACAATCTGGTTGCCGGCGCCGCCGAGCGCCGCGACGGCGCGCTCCAGGTTGTCGATGACCGGCAGCAGCTCGCCGACGAGGTCACGCACGCCGGAGTGGTGCTGCAGCTCCCGGTCGCGCTCGACGCGCCGCCGGTAGTTGTCGAACTCGGCCTTGAGTCGCTGCAGGGAATCCAAGTACTCGTCGCGCTCGGCGACAACCCGGGAGTGCTCAGCGACGGGCACGTCCGGGGCGGCGGGCTCCTCGACGACCTCGGCCTCCACCTCGATCGCCTGCTCGACGCCGGGGTCACCGGCCGGCGCGCGCTCGGCGCCGGCCGGGACATCGGAGATGCGGGGATCCGGCGTCACGCCGTCGCACCGGCGGCGATCGCGACCTTGCGCGGCTTGACCTCGTCGGCCTTGGGAACCCTCACCTCGAGTACGCCGTCCGCAAAGCGCGCGGCAACCTCGTCGGCCTTAATGCCCTGCGGCAGCGACAGGCTGCGCGAAAAGGTGCCGTAGCTGCGCTCCAGCCGGTAGTAGTGCCCCTTCTCCACGGAGTCGCGCAGGACGCGTTCACCCGAGATCGTGAGCACGTTGTCGTCGACCTCGACGTTGACCTCGTCGACCGTCAAGCCGGGAAGCTCGGCTTTGAGCACGACCGCGTCGGCGGTCTCGAAGACGTCCACGGCGGGCGCCCAGGTCTGCGTACCGGTGGTCGGCGAGCCGAGCGCGCCGGCGAACAAGCGGTTGAGGTCGTTTCGAAACGACGTGATGTCGCGAAACGGATCGAAACGAACGGTTGTCATCTGTCGTCCTCCTTCTGTGTGTCTGGGTTACTTCTCTTCGTCGATGACTTCGTACTCGGCGTCTTCGACGGTCTCCTCGGAGGGATCGCCGCCGTTGGTCGCCTGGGTCTGAGCGGCCTTCTGGTACACCTGCTCGCTGAACTTGTGCAGGAGCTGGATCAGGCTCTCGGTCTTGGCCTCGATGTCCGCGGTGTCCTCGCCCTGCGCGGCCTCCTTGGCCGCCGCGATGGCGCCCTCCAGGTCGCGGGTCAGCTCCGCGTCGATGACCTCGCCGTGCTCCGTGAGCTGACGCTCGGCCTCGTGGGCCCGCGCCTCGGCGTTGTTGCGCGCCTCGGCGAGCGCCCGGAGCCGCTTGTCCTCGTCGGCGTGTGACTCGGCGTCCGAGACCATCGAGCGGATCTCGTCGTCGGTCAGACCGCCGGTGGCCTCGATACGGATCTGCTGCTGGTTGCCGCTGCCCTGGTCCTTGGCGGACACGTTGACGATGCCGTTGGCGTCGATGTCGAAGGTGACCTCGATCTGCGGGATGCCGCGCGGCGCCGGTGGGATGCCGACCAGCTGGAACTTGCCGAGCGTCTTGTTGTAGCTCGCCATCTCGCGCTCGCCCTGCAGCACGTGGATCTCGACCTGGGACTGGCTGTCCTCGGCCGTCGAGAAGATCTCGCTCTTTCGGGTCGGGATGGTGGTGTTGCGCTCGATGAGCCGCGTGAACACGCCGCCCTTGGTCTCGATGCCGAGCGACAGCGGGGTGACGTCCAGGAGCAGCACGTCCTTGACCTCGCCGGCCAGCACACCCGCCTGGATGGCGGCGCCGATCGCGACGACCTCGTCCGGGTTGACGCCCTTGTGGGGCTCCTTGCCGGTCAGCTTCTTGACGCGCTCTTGCACGGCGGGCATGCGCGACATGCCGCCGACCAGGACGATGTGTTCGATCGACCCGTCCTTGCCGGAGTCGGCAATCGCCTGCTTGATGGGACCGACGAGCCGGTCGATCAGGTCGGCGACGAGCTCCTCGAGCTTGGCTCGCGAGAGCGAGAGGTCGAGGTGCTTGGGGCCGCTTGCGTCGGCGGTGACGAACGGCAGGTTGATTTGGGCGTTGGCGGTGGTCGACAGCTCGATCTTGGCCTTCTCGGCCGCCTCGTACAGACGCTGCAGCGCCATCTTGTCGACGGACAGGTCGATGCCCTGCTCGCGCTTGAACTCCGCGACCATCCAGTCGACGATGGCCTTGTCGAAGTTGTCGCCGCCCAGGTGGTTGTCACCGGCCGTGGACTTGACCTCGAACACGCCGTCGCCGATCTCGAGCACCGACACGTCGAACGTGCCTCCCCCAAGGTCGAAGACGAGGATGGTCTGGTCGGTGCTCTTGTCGAGGCCGTAGGCGAGGGCGGCGGCGGTGGGCTCGTTGATGATGCGCTTGACCTCGAGACCGGCGATCTTGCCGGCGTCGCGGGTGGCCTGGCGCTGCGCGTCGTTGAAATACGCGGGGACGGTGATGACCGCCTCGGTCACGGTCTCGCCGAGGAACGCCTCCGCGTCGGCCTTGAGCTTTTGAAGGATCATTGCGCTGACCTCCGGCGGTGAGTATTCCTTGTCGCCGGCGTGCACGCGGGCGTCGCCGTTGGGGCCGCGCACGACCTCGTACGGGACGATCTTCATCTCCTCGTCCACCTCGGCGTACTTGCGGCCCATGAAGCGCTTGATGGAGAACACGGTGTTCTCGGGGTTGGTCACCGCCTGCCGCTTGGCAACGGCGCCGACGAGGCGCTCCCCGCTTTTTGCGAACCCGACGACCGACGGGGTCGTGCGACCGCCCTCGGCGTTGGGGAGAACCTCCGGCTCACCGCCGGTGAGAACCGCCACGCACGAGTTCGTGGTGCCGAGGTCGATGCCGATCGTCTTGCCCATGTGAAGCTGCCTCCTCGGCGCTTGCGCGCCACTCTGTGGTTCTGATGCTTGGGCCAGTATGAAATCTGAGTCAGACCTTGTCAAGTTATGGGTTCGTGAAGCCATGGTCTCAACCCAGCCCGCGCTCGAGAAGTCGCTCAGTCGATCCCTGCGGGGTATGTTTCGGACAGATGAGTTGTGGGCAAAACCAAAGCAAGAGTCAGTAAGAGCGATAACAAATCTCCAGGAGACTGTTAAAATGGCATTGATACGTAGGGGCTGTTTCTACTTTCCGCTAGTTCTCCTCCTCGGTCTCCTTGCAGGCGCCGGATCCGCCGCAGCGGGGATCAAGGACGGCGTCACCATCGAGCCCGCCCCAGGCGCCCCCACGCCCGGGATCATCAACGAGTACGGCGTGTACAACTTCACCGTGGGGTTCACGGCGCCGAACGACGTGGCAGCCGGCTTCGTCGCGGGCGCAAAGGCCGGACACTGCATCGAGAGCACCGTCTTCACAGGCTCAGGGGAGGGGCGGCTGCTGACCGGCGTCGAGGGTTCGGACCTGTCCCTGGCCAACGGTGACACGGGTTCGCTCGCCATCCTCCCGGGGGGACGTGACCGGCTCGAGTGGCTGCTGCTCTCGTCGCGTCGCGTGCAATTGGACACTCCCGCCGCTGACCAGCGTGATTTCGAGGCCGGCGCGCACCAGTACGCGGTGTGGAAGTTGACCAACCCGACTACGACGCCCTCGTTGGCGGCCGCCGACGCGGCGCTCATCGCTCGCGGGGACGAGCTGGTCGCCGCGTCGGCCACCTATGGCCCCAACGTCACACGGACGCCCGCCATCGCGGCGGTCGGGGCCGACGTGTGCGCCGGTGCCGGCCGGACGCTCCGCGTCACCGGCTCGCCGCTGACCACCGTGACGCTCGCGATCACGGCCGGGCAGGGCCAGTTCACCTCCGGCTCGGTCGCCGCGGGCGGCCAGCAGACCACGCTCGGTCTCGGCGCGACCGGATCGGCCGACGTGACGCTGACCGGCTCGACGGCGGGCACCGTGTCGGTGCGCGGGACGTTCGAGCAAGCGACCCTGGTCCAGGCCGAGGTCCCCAATACACAGGACCGCGGCCAGGATTTCGCCTACGTCGAGATCCGGACGACCACTGTCGATTCGTCGGTGGCGTTCCTGAACTGCACGACCCCGGCGCCCACCACCCCAATCGTCACGGGCGCTGGCAACGCCGCCCTTCGGATCTCCAAGGCCGCTCCCAGGTCCGCCCGGGTCAGGGCCGCGGTGACGTACACCATCACTGTCAGGAACACCGGGACCTCCGTTGCACGGGCAGTGACCGTCGCGGACGCGGTCCCCGCGGGAATGGCTGTCGTTCGGGTTCCGGCCCGGGCCCGTCTGGCCAAGGGCGTGCTCAGATGGAGCGTCGGTGACCTGCAGCCCGGCCAGCGTGTCACGCTCAGGGTGCAGCTTCGCGCCACCGTCAACGTCGCCCGCAGCCGCTGCAACGTCGCGACGGCGAGGGCCGGCAACGCGCCAACGGTCCGCGCTCGCGTCTGCACCCGCTTCATCCGCGTCGCCGGGGCCGCCCGCATCCCCGTCGTCACCGGCTAAACGACGCGCACCAGGCCCGGGGCCCTTGCAGTCCCCGGGCCCCGCGCAATCCCGGTCAGGTAGCGAGGCGAGCGACCAGGGCACGCTCGGCTGGGCCGAACCAGGGGCCTGAGCCGGCCGATGCGTTCTCGGTCATCCGGCCAGGTCGGGAGGTTGCGGGGATCACGGCGGTGACGCGCGGGTCGGAGAGCGCCCAGCGCAGTAGCGCCTGCGCCCACGTCTGCACACCGAATCCGCGGAGCGGCGCGAGTTCGTCCGCGGCGGGTGGGCGGGAGACCAGCGCGCCGGCGCCGAGGGGACGCATCACGAGCACGCCGATCCCGAGCTCGGCCGCCAGCGGGAGGATCATGGTCTCCACCTCGCGCTCGCGCGGGTTGTACGGGACCTGGATCATCCCGATCCGGCCGGTGCGCATCAGCGCGGCCAGTTCGTCGAAGGCCGACGGCAGGTAGTGGGTCGCGCCGACGACGTCGACCCGGCCCTGCTCGCACAGCCCCTCGAGGACGGGCAGATGATCTCGCCACGCCACCAGGTTGTGCACCTGGTAGCACTCGACGCGTCCGTACCAGGCGAGCGCGCGGTCGATCTGACGGCGACCCTCCGCGGGGTCCGGCGTCCAGACCTTGGTCGCGACGAACGCCTCGGTGCGCCGCGCCCCGAGGCCGTCGGCGAGCACCCGCTCGGCTTGCCCGTACATCGGCGAGCTGTCCATGAGCGCGCAGCCGGCGTCCAGGGCCTCGGTGACGATGACGTGCCGGTCGCGTTCGACCGCTCCACGCACATCCAGGGTCTGCCACGTGCCCATTCCCACGACGGGGACCTCGGGTCCGATCGCTCCAAGTCGGCGCATCTCCACGTCACAAGGGTACCGGCAGGCGACGCGACGGGGTTGACAGCCGCGCCACACGTGCCGATGCCATGTCTGTGCATTTCAGTATCCGACTCCTGGTGGTGATACTTGGCGCAGTCGGCGTCGCCTGGCTCGTATGGAAGCAGGTCCACGACCGGGAGCACCGGCCCGTCGCCATCGGCCTGGCCGGCCTCGCGGTTCTGGCGGTGGGTGTTGTCGAGTACCGGGCCCAGGCCGCCGAGGCCCGCTACGGCGAGTTGGTCAGCCAGGTCGCCCACCGGGACGTCTCCGTCCGCTGCCAGGGCCTGTTCGGGAATCTGGTCGACATCGGACAGGAGCTCGGGACCGTGCAGTTCAACGAGGATGGCGACCCGGCCGACAAGACCGACATCAAGCGCGACGCCTGTAAGTGGCTCAAGGAGTACGAGCGCGGCGACAAGCGGGTGACGCGCAACTCCGCGATCGCCGTCCACGTCCTGGCACACGAGGCGATCCACCTGCGCGGCTGGACCGACGAGGCGGCGGCCGAGTGCTACGGCGCCCAGTTCACCGTCCAGGTCGCCCGCGGCCTCGGCGCGACCGCACGCCAGGCCCAGGCGCTGGCGGATCTGTACTGGCGCATGATCTACCCGGAGATGCCCGACGAGTACCGCACCGCCGACTGCGGCAACGGCGCGCGACTGGACCTGCACGAGGACTCGGACATCTGGCCCTGAGAAGCGGTCCCTACGACGGCGCGGGCACCGCCAGCAGCCTGCTCAAGCGGGTGACCGTCCCCGCACGCGGGACACGAAGGCGTACCGACATCACGACCCGCCCGTCCAGGAGCACCTGAACCGGCAGCACGCGGCGTGGCAGCACCACCGTCTGGACCCTGGTTGCGAGGGTCCCGTCGATCCTGCAGCGTGTGGCGGACAGGGCGGCGATACGCACGGAGCAGCGGCGCGAGCCCGCGGTGACCGGCACCACGACGCGCAGGATCCCGCGGCGGGACGAGATGCGCCGCAGCGTCGCCGTCGCCTTGACACCCTCCGGGGTCGGGAGCGTCGTCTTGGGGATCACGGTGTTGGGGAGCGGCATCGTGCCGGGAACCGTGACGGTGACGTCAGCGGCCCCGGGGGCCATCGACGCGAGGGCGACCGTGACGCCGGAGGTCGGGTCGGCGAACACCTGGCCGAGCTGCAGCGGCGCGTCGGCGAACGTCGCCGTGGCGGGGGCGGCATCGACCAGGCGTGTCCTGGCGGCGGGGAGGTAGTCGCCGGCCAGCCGCACCGTCACGCCGGTCACGGACGGGTCGTCGGCGGCGACGTTCTCGAAGATCCCCGCGGGGCTTCGCACCTCCATGTACCAGTACTCGCCGGTCACGCCACGCGGGACGCGCAGCGACACCACCCCGGCGGCGAGCACGCTGGACGACCCCAGGCGATACGTGCCCGTCTGGCTTACCGTCGTGAGCCCCGCTGCGGGGATGAACCCGGCCTCGGCCTTGCGGAACGCCGCCGGATGGCGCTCGCCGGAGCCCATGACGTCGTACGGATCGCCGTACTCCCTCGTCGAGCACGACGACGAGAAGGTGACCGAGAGACCCGCCGCATCGACGCACCGCAGCGCCGAGGCGTGCTCCGCGCCCAGGTTGTGCCCGAACTCGTGCGCAAGCACGCGCAGCGTGAGCGTTCCATTCAGGAAGCTGTCCCCGCCCGGCATGTCCGCCGCGCCGGACCATCCGCACGCAGCCACGCGTGGAAAGACGTGGATGCGATGTTGGTAGGTGGACAGGTCGACGCCGGCGGCCGCGGCAGCGACCCGGGCCGAGGCCATCCACGCATCGGGGTCGCACGTCGCAGTGCTGTCGGGAATCGTGTACCAGCCGAACACGTCCCCATCCGGCCGCTGCCTGCCCGCCAGCGTGATCGCGCCGCCCGACTGCTCGCGCTCGAATGCGTTGAGCGACGACTGCCCCGTGAACACGGCGCCACGCGCCTCGTCGGGAGTCCAGGGCGCGGCGGGGAGCGACGCGAAGTTGATCATCACCACGGCAACGGTCCGCGGTCCGCGCGCGAGCATCCGCGGAGCGACGATCGTGGCAACGGACTCCACGCCGGTCGGTGCCGGCAACGCGTGTGTCGCCGGCAGGGCGTCGGCGTGCAGGCCGCCGGCCATCGCGGCGGGCGCCCACGCGCCCAGGATGATCGCGGCGAGCGCGCATGCGCGGCGCACCCCCGGCGCCCGGGACGCGTGGAGATCGCGCCCTGTCCATCTCATTGCCATCAGGACTGACGTATCGGCAGGACAAACACGATCCTGCACACCGCCGTTGCAACCAACGTCACAACAATTTCTTCAACCCACGACCCGGCCGCGCGGCCGGTCCGCGTGGCCGTTGGTAACCTCGCGCCCATGCCCCAGACCCGACTCGAACGAGCCCTCGCCGAAGGCCGCTTTGCCGTCACCGCGGAACTCGGCCCGCCCAAGCACGCCGACCCGTTGGCTGTGGTGGAGAAGGCCCTGCTGCTGGGCCCGGTTTGCGACGCCGTCAACATCACCGACAACCAGACCGCGCAGTCGCGGATGGCGCCGCTGGCCGCCGGGCGGATCGCGCTCGAGGCGGGCGCCGAGCCGGTCATGCAGATCACGGTGCGTGACCGCAACCGCATGGCGATCACGAGCGACTTGCTGGGCGCGTCGGCCCTGGGGCTTCACAACACGCTCGCTATGAGCGGCGACCCGATTCACATCGGCAACCACCCCGACGCCGCGGTCGTCAACGACATCGACACGATGGCGCTGCTGCGCCTGCAGGGCTCACTTCGCGCGGGACGGTTCGCGAACGCCGACGCGGAGGAGATGAAGGGCACGCCGCCCCACCTGCACATCGGCGCGACGGCCAACCCGTTCGCGCCCGACGCCGACGTCGAGATCGCGAAGATCAAGGCGAAGATGGAAGCGGGCGCAGACTTCTTCCAGACGCAGATCACCTACATGCCGGACGCGCTCGACGGCTTCCTTGAGCGACTTCGCGCCGCAGACCTGCCAGGGTGGCCCAAGCTCATCATCGGGGTCGGCCCGTTCAAGCACCTGAGGATGGCGATTCACATGCGCGACAAGGTGTGGGGCGTCGAGGTGCCCGAGTCGCTGATTCAGCGCATGGAGCAGGCCTCGGACGAAGGCGAGGAGGGCAAGCGCATCTGCGTCGAGGTGATCGAGCGGCTGCGCGAGACCGAGGGCGTCGCCGGCTGCCACGTGATGGCCGTCGCCTGGGAGGAGAGCGTCCCCGAGATCCTCGAGCGGGCGGGCCTGGCCGTCGCCTGACCGGGGCTTACCCGGCGGCGAGCGCCTCCGCCACAGCGGCGAACGACCGCAACCGACGCGGCCAGCAGGTCGGGATCCGTGTTGGACAGGATGGCGATCCGCCACCCGCGCTCGCGCAGCTCACTCAACGCCACCGACACCTCGGCGAACACCGGCCACGACGGCACCGACTCGGCCAGCGCAAACCGCGATCCGGACGCGAGCGACCGTCCCTCCATGGGCGCCACCGCCTCCAGGCACCGCGCCAGCACCTCGCGGTACGTCAGCGCCCGCCCTCCTGCACGAGCGGCTCGACGGCGTGGTGGCGCGAAGCAGCGACTCGGGATCGGCGTCCGGCCAGATCGACGCCACCGCCGCGCGAATGCCGCCCTCCCAGTCGACGAGCGTTCCGGAGCAGTCGAACGACGCCCAGGGCTGGCTCATCCCGTCGCCTCCTCGGATCCGTTTCCCGTGACAACCGCCACCTCGACGGCCTGCTCCACCAGCGCCAGCATCGCGGCGGCCCAGACCGCGTCGTCGGCCGGGTCCTGCGGCGCCGGCCCCTCGGCCAGCACCTGCACCGCACGGGAGCTGACCGGAGCCTCGGGCACGGCCACGGCCCGAAGCTCCTCCCGCGCCCACGCGCGCGAGTCCTCGTCCCCCGTCGAACGGGCGAGCTCCTGCCGCGCCGCGGGGCTCTCGCCCGCGCCCAGATACGCCGTGATCTCGTCCTCGTAGTCGGGGGGATCCAGATCCATCAGATCGACCACGATCGCGCCGATCGCCAGCGCCAGCTCCGCGTCCGCCGGCGCCCCGCCCACGAGCCTGCGCTCCAGTACCCCCAGGCGCTCCGCGTTACGCTCGATGACCGCGGCCAGCG
>JBKKDD010000250.1:0-5416 GCA_046708705.1 Miltoncostaeaceae bacterium
TCTTGTAGGTCGAGCCGTTGCCGATCCCGGCGAAGACGAACAGCAGGAGGAAGCCCGTGATGAAGAGCGGCAACGACTCCTGGACGGAGGCCACCAGCACCATGGTGGCGGCGGCACCCATCGCGACGAAGTTCCAGAACGTCACTGCCGCGCCGCCAACGCGGTCCGCGAGCTTGCCTCCGACCGGCCTGATGAGCGAGCCGATCAGCGGTCCCAGGAACGTCACGTAGGCGGCCTCGATCGGCTTGGCGAAGCTCTCGGGGAACTGCACCAGGAGCACCTGCCCGAACGCGAAGCTGAACCCGATGAACGATCCGAACGTCCCGATGTACAGGAACGACAGGATCCAGGTGTGGCCGTCCTTCGCGGCGTCGCGGAGCGCGCGCCGGTCGTTGCGGACGTGGGCCAGGTTGTTCATGAACAATGCGGCGCAGAGCGCCGAGAGCGCGATCAGCGGGATGTAGATCAACAGCATCGCTCGCGGATGCGCGGCGCCGGCGATCGCGAGGACCGCGAGGCCGATCAACTGCACCGCGGCGACGCCGATGTTGCCGCCCCCGGCGTTCAGGCCGAGGGCCCATCCCTTGAGCGGTGTCGGGTAGTAGTGGGAGATGTTGATCATCGACGAGGCGAAGTTGCCGCCGCCGACCCCGGCGGCCATCGCGACGAGCAGCAGCGTCGTGAACGAGACTCCCGGCTCCAGCACGAGACCGGCCAGTACGCAGGGGATCAACAGCAGCAAGGCGCTCACGATCGTCCAGTTGCGGCCGCCGAACCGCGCGACCGCCAGGCTGTAGGGCAGTCGCACCAGGCTGCCGACCGCCGCGGGCATCGCCACCAGCAGGAACTTCTGGCTCGGGTCAAAGCCGTACTCGGGCCCGAGAAACAGGATGAAGACCGACCACAGCGACCACACCGAGAACCCGACGTGCTCGGAGAAGATCGAGAAGATCAGGTTACGGCGGGCCACCGACTTGCCGCCGTTCTCCCAGAAGGTTGGGTCGTCCGGCCGCCAGTCGTCGATCCAGTACCGGTCGGATCCGGTCGGGGCGCCAACCTTGGGAATGGCGGTCTGCGTGCTCATCGGGGACCTCCTCGTCGTGACATGGGAGGAAGGTAAGACGGACGCCTGGCGGTCCGGTACGTACACGGGATCCGAAATTCCGTCCCGTCGAGTTAGAGGATCAATCCATCACGGTGGTTCAGCGCGTGCTCTACCGTTGGCGCCATGAACGGGGCACGTGTGGGGATCACCGCGGCGCGGCGGGCCGAGGAGCAGGCGGCGCTGGTGCGCGCCCTGGGCGGGGTGCCGCAGCACGGTCCGAGCGTCGACATCGACCATCCCGTCGCCGACGACGTGCTCAACGCGACGTTGCGCGAGGTGCTCGCGGCGCCCCTCGACATTGCGGTGTTCGTGACCGGCGTGGGCGCCCGCCACCTGCTGTCGGCCGCGGACCGTGCGGGGACGCTTGAGCGCGTCCTGGCCGCGTTGCGCGCGACCCGCGTGGTCGCCAGGGGGATCAAGCCGCGGCGCGTGCTGCGCGAGTTCTCCATCCCCATCGCGTGGGTCGCCCAGCCCGCCGAGAGCCGCGTCATCCGCGACGCGCTGCTGACCGAGCCCCTGGCGGGCCTCCGCATCCTGGTGCAGTGCGCGGGCGCGGCACCCGACGCCATGATCGAGCCGTTTCGCGCCGCCGGCGCCGACGTCGTGGCGGCCCATCCCTACGACATCGACGATCCACCCGACGCGCGCGACGCGATCGCCCTGGCCCGCGACGCCGCGGCGGGGCGGGTGGAGGCGCTGACGTTCACGAGCGCGCAGGCCGTGCACGGGTTCGCCGCGATCGCCGAAAGGGCCGGCATCGACGTCGGCGCGCTCGGCACGGCGGGACCGCTCATCGTCGCCGTGGGCCCGGTGACGCGCGATGCCCTGCTGGAGCACGGCCTCCCCGTCCACGTCGAGCCCGAGACCCCCCGTATGGGCGCGATGTACCAGGCCCTGGCAGCCGAGCTCGCCCGTCGGGGCTAACCGCGACTCGACCGCGACCGGTCGGGGATGCGCCACTCCCTGCTCGCCGACGAGCTCGTTCACCGGGGCTAACCGTGTCGCGCATGACACAAGTGGCACAACATTCCGCCACGTGGCATTTTGGCGCACCGAACCCGTTGGATTGACGGGTGATCGGGACGAGGGGTGGGTTCTGCGGAGCGATCAAGGGCGGAAGCGCCCCCAGCACCGGCACCGTCGCGATCTCGACGGGCGGTATCGACTCCCTGTCAGCCGAACGTGAACGCGTAGGCGCGGGTCCCCGGCGCCAGGCGGATCGTCAGGCGACCCGTGCCGTGACGGCCGAGGTCCACCAGCCGGTAGAGCCGGTGCTCGCGCACGACCAGGGTGCCGTCGTCGCCGACGTCGTCCCCCGCCAGGTCGGCCGGGATGGGGCGCCCGTCCAGGAGCACACTGCCGCGCAACGGCGTACCGTCACCGCCGAGCACCAGGAAGACCTGGCGGCCCCGAAACGTCAGGTCGATCGCGAACTCGCGGCCCGCCTCGACGTGCTCGGCCCGCACGGTCGCGGCGCCCGAGTACGCCAGGTGGTCTTGTGGCAGCGCCTCGGGTGCGCTGAAGCGCTGGGGGCTGTCCGATCGGATCGACGGGGTCGAGTCGAACCGGTCGATCCGGGCGACGCCCAGGTAGCTCTCGGGCGTCAATGGCGCGTGGCCCCGTGGGCCGGTCTCGGGGGCGTCCACCGCCCGCGGGCCGGTCTCGGCGAGGAGCGCCCGCAGCTGGTCCTCGGTCTCGTCGTAGGCGCCCTCGCCGAAGTGGAACGCGCGCACCCGACCCTGCTTGTCGATCAGGTACTTGGCGGGCCAGTAGCGGTTGCCCCACGCGTTCCACGTCCCGTAGCCCGGGTCGAGCGCGACCGGCCAGGTCACGTCCAGGTCGTCGATGGCCTTGCGCACGTTGCCCGGGTCCCGCTCGAACGCGAACTCGGGCGTGTGGACGCCCACGATCGTCAGGCCCTTGGCGCGGTACGCCCGGTCCCATTCGCGCAGATGCGGGATCGTGCGGATGCAGTTGATGCACGAATACGTCCAGAAGTCGATCAGCACGACCCGCCCGCGCAGCGCCGCGAGCGTCCGCGGCGTGTCATCGGCGTTGAGCCAGTCGGTGATCCCCGCCAGCTCCGGCGCATCGCCGTAGATCGGCAGGTCCACCTCGGCCTGGGCGGCTGTGGGCGGCGGCGCACGTCTGGCGGCGACGGGCGAGCGCTCGACGTCGCGGTCCTGCAAGACGGCGAGCGCGTCCGCCGCTGGGCCGGTGCGCTCGGCCGCCTGAAGGGTCTCGGTGTAGGACGGCACCGCGTCGACGATCCATGCGGTCAGGCGGGTGTCGGCGCCGGTGAAGATCAGGGCGCCGGTCGCCACCAGCAGAACGCCCATACCCGCGCGGATCGCGACCGCCCGGGGCGCGAACCGCCGAGCCAGGCGTTTCCCCCCCAGCATGATCCCGAGCATCGGGAGCGCCGCGCCCAGCGCGTACGCGGACAGCACCAGCCAGGTCTCCGCGCCGTCGACGTCGGTGGCGTTGGCCGCCGCAATCGCGCTGAAGACCGGCCCGGCGCACGGCGCCCAGACCAAACCGAGTCCCATCCCCATGACCACCCCGCCCGCAAGCCCGTCGCCCCCTTTGGGCAAACGCGCGCCGAGGCGGGTCAGCGGCGCGAGCGCGCCGGACAGCCGGTCGCCCAGGGCCGGCACCACCATCGTCAGCCCGAACACCACCAGGAGCGCCACGCCCAGGTTGCGCTGGCCGGAGGCCGAGAGGCCGACCGCCTCAAGCGCCGCGGTCAGCGCGAGCGTGAACACGACGAGCGTCGTGACGAAGCCCGCGACGATGCCGAGCGGACGGCGGCGGCCCCCCGTGACGGCGCCAGCCATCGCGATGGGCAGCACTGGCAGCACACACGGCGAGATCGCCGTCACGATGCCCGCCAGGAACGCGATCGGGATCAGGATCGTCATGTCCCGCACGGTACGGGTGAGTTCTTAAGCGGCTATTACGCGCGTCGAGACCGGTACAGCAGCCGCGGGTCCACCCGCTGCGGACCCGCTTCGGGCTGACATCGATCACGTCCGCATGGCGTGCGGGCGGGGTGTTCGCGTTGTCCCGATGCACAAAGATCGCGGGGGCGCGCAGGCTTACGCTGGGGAGCGTGGTGGACTCCGTACGCGAGCTTCGGTTCCTGCAGCGCCTGGCACTGGCGTCGTCTTCGACGCTGGACCCCCGCGCGCTCATGAACCTGGTCATTGCCGAGACGACCGAGGCCACGGTCACCGACGTGTGCAGCGTCTACCTGGTGAGCCCGGACGCGGAGGCCCTGGTGCTGACCGCGACGAACGGCCTCTCGCAATCCGGAGTCGGGCGCGTGCGGCTGCCCCTGGGCGAGGGGATCACCGGCTGGGCCGCTGCGGAGCGGCAGCCCGTCGTCGTCGCCGACGTTCGTGAGGAGCCGCGCTTTCGCTGGCTGCATGGTGTCGACCAGGCGCGCTTCGTGTCGATGTGCTCCGTCCCGATCATCTCCGGCGACCGGCTCGTCGGGGTGCTCAACGTCCAGACTGACGTGCGTCGCGACTTCAGCGAGGCCGACGTCGCGCTGCTGTCGGCGATCGCGGCACAGGTGGCAGGGGCGCTCGAGCGCGGCGAGCTGCAGGCCAGGCTCCAGGCGCGCATCGTCGAGCTGCGCCGATCCGAGGAGATCAACCGCCGCTTCAGCGAGCTCACGCTGTCGCGAGCGGGGATGAGCGCGATCTGCGCGGGCATCGAGCGCCACGCCGGCGGCCCCGCAGCCATCTACGACGAGGAGGGAGAGCGACTGGGCGGCAGCGGCGACGACGTGCTGCCGGCCCGCCTCGAGGGGTTCGCCGACCCCGCGCGCCGCGGGGACGACCTGACCGTGGTGCCGGTCCGCGCGGGACGCGATCTGCTGGGCTGGCTCGTCGTCGCCCCTGCCGCGACCGGCGACGACACGACACGTAAGCTGGCGATCGAGCATGGGGTGACCGTGCTGGCGCTGGAGCTGGTGCGGCGGCGCACGTCCGCGGAAACCGAGGAGCGGTTGCGCGGCGACCTGCTGGAGGAGCTCATGGCCACCACCCACATGCCCGAGGAGGCGCGACGCCTGGCCCGCCGTGCCGCCAGGCTCGGCGTGCGTCTGCGCGGGCCGGTCTGGGTGGTCGTCGTCGAGCCCGACGAGGCCGGCTCCGCCGGTGTGCTCGACGCGCCGGATGTCCGGCGCCGCGTGGCACGCGGCCTCGCGGACCTGGTGGCCGGGCCCGGCGGGCTCGCCGTCAGCCGCGGCGCGGGGGTCGTGCTGCTCGTGCCGGGCGATCCGTCGCCCGAGCAGGTCGAGCG
>JBKKDD010000251.1:0-3090 GCA_046708705.1 Miltoncostaeaceae bacterium
GTTGAGCGGCACGTCCTCCACCCGGCCGACGGCCACCGGCGCGCGGTCGCCGACGCTCACGACGTGCTCCCCGGCCGGCGGGCGCCGTTCGGCGGCGGCCCCACGAACGCGGGCTCCGGGTCCTCGCCGAGGTCGCTGAACGTCCCATCCGACGCGGCCGCGGCGTCGCGCCAGGGGTCGCCGAGCGCCGCCCGGGCCAGGGCCAGCCGCTCACGTAGCACGGCGGGAGCGCCTGACTGCTCGTCCAGCACGTCGCGCCGGATCGCGTCGATGCCGACGCGCGCGACGAACGCGTACGTGCGCTCCTGGTACTCGGCGTGCTCCCGGTAGTACTGCAAGAACGTCGATGCGACGGCGATGGCCTCCTGCTCGTCGGCGACGCGCGTCAGGACGTCACCCCGGCGAACGGTCGAGCCTGCAGCCCCGCCGACCAGCACCTCCCAGCCGCCGTCCACCGCGACGATCCCGATGTCCTTGACCAGCGACTCGGCGCAGTTGCGGGGGCAACCCGACACCGAGGCCTTGATCTTGTGCGGGGTGTCGATGCCCTCCCACGCCTTCTCCAACGCGATGCCCAAGCCGACCGCGTCGCCGATGCCGAAACGGCAGAAGTCGGTGCCGACGCAGGTCTTGACGGTGCGTACGGCCTTGGCGTAGGAGTGCCCCGAGGGCATCCCCAGGTCCCGCCAGATGCCGAGGAGCTGATCCTTGCGCACGCCGAGGAGGTCGATGCGCTGCCCGCCGGTGATCTTGACCATCGGCACGTCGTAGCGATCGGCGACATCCGCGATGCGGCGGAGCTGATCCGGGCTCGTCACCCCGCCGTAGATGCGCGGCACGACCGAGAACGTCCCGTCGCGCTGGATGTTGGCGTGGACACGGTCGTTGATGAACCGCGCCTGCCGCTCCTCGTCGTGGCGGTTGGCGTGGACGAGCGAGACCAGGTACGCGACCGCCGGCTTGCATGCGCCGCAGTCACGGCCGGCGCCGCACGCCGATCCGACCTCGCTCGCCGATCGCAGGCCGCCCGAGCGGATGGCGTCGACCACCTGGCCGCGCGTGAGCATGCGGCACGGGCACAGGTACGTCGCCTCGGCACTCGTCTGGCCGGTCTCGGCCCGCACGAGCGCGGCGATCATGGGCGCGCAGCTCCCGCAGCTCGCCCCGGCCCCCGTCACGGCGGCGACCTCGGACGGCGCATGCAGGCCCCGATCACGGACCGCCGCCAGGATGTCGCCCTTGGAGCTGCCCGTACACCGGCAGATCGTCGCCGCGTCGTCCAGGGCCGTGACGTCCGAGCGACCGGCATCGGCCATGGCGGCGACGGGGTCGGGCACATCGGCCGCCTCGGCGACCAGGGTGATCAGCGCATGGGCGCCGCCGGTGTCGCCGACCAAGACCGCGCCCACCGCGCGTCCGTCTCTGACCGCCAGCCGGCGGTAAACGCCACGCTCGGGGTCGGAGACCACGCAGCCGCCAGACGCCGACGTGTCCCCCACCGCGACCAGGTCCACCCCCGGCACTCTGAGCGTCGCTGAGGGAACCGAGCCGGCGTAGCGGCCGGCGGACGATCCGGTGATGGTGGTGGCGGCGGCGCGCGCCTGCGCGAGGATGGGCGGAACGAGGCCGTACACGACGCCGCGATGCTCAGCGCACTCGCCGACTGCGAGCACCGCGCCGTCGCTCGTGCGGAGGGCATCGTCGACGAGCACCCCTCGGTTGCAGGCGATGCCGGCCGCACGGGCCAGGTCGACGTTGGGAGACGCCCCCGTCCCGATGACCAGCATGTCGCACTCGATGCGATCCCCACCGGCAAGCCTCAGCCCGGTGACGTGACCGGCCCCGAGCACCTCCTCGGTCGCGCATCCCGTGAGCATCCGGACCTCCAGCTCCTGCATACGCCGCAGCAGCATTGCACCGGCGGGAGCGTCGAGCTGCCGCTCCATCAGGTGCTCGGCCAGATGCACGACCGTGGTCGCGACGCCGAGCGCCGCCAGGCCCGCTGCGGCCTCCAGCCCAAGGAGCCCGCCGCCCAGCACGCAGGCATGCCGCGCGCCGCGGGCGGCCGTCAGGATCGCCGCGCAGTCCTCGGGCGTGCGGAACACGAACACCCCGTCCCGGTCCACGCCGGCGATCGCGGGCAGGCACGCTCGGGAGCCGGTCGCCATGACCAGCGTCCCGTAGCCGACGGTCTCGCCGGCGGCGCGGAGGGATTTGGTGAGCGGATCGATCGCGTCGACCGCGACCCCGCACCGCAGCGTCACGCCGTGATCGGCGTACCAGGTCTGGGGTCTCAGGCGCAGCTCGTCGGGATCGGCGCCGTCGAGCACCCGTGACAGGCGCGTCCGGTCGTATGGCGCGTGTGCCTCGCGGGCCAGGATGGTGATCGGGACGTCGGAATCGGCCTCACGGATGCGCTCCGCCACGGCCTGCCCGGCGATGCCGCCCCCGACGACTACGACGTCACGCATCGTCGCCCCCTGCCGAGCCCACGCCCACCGGTGGAGCGTCGTCGACGACCCCGCGTGGGCGCACGCGGTCGAGCGTGCGCAGCGGCGCCGGCGCTATCGGTGTCCTGACGTGGCCCAGCATCCCGTGCGCGCGGAGCGCCAGGGCGATCGCCAGACGGTCGTCCGCATCGTCCAGGGAGCGCCCCGTCAGCTCCTCGATCCTGCGGATCCGGTAGAGCAACGTGTTGATGTGGACGCTGAGGCGACGTGATGCGGCCCGCAGGTTCCAGCCCTCGGCGAGCAGCGCCTCCAGCGTCTCGACCAGCGGCGCCGCGGCCGGCCCGCGCTGACCGTGGCGCAGCAGGGGCCCGATGAACTCGTCGACGAACGCCCCGAGTCGCTCGGTGTCGCCCACCTCGAACAGCAGCCGGTCGACGCCCAGACGCCGGTACACCGCCACGGCGCCGCGTGCGCCCCTGTGCCGCGACACCAGGACGGCGTGACGCGCTTCGCCCGCCAGGCGGTGCAGGTCCACGGCCTCGCCCGGGCCCGATCCGATGCCCGCGGTCATCGACGCCCCTCCGGCGCGCGCCGCGGCGACCTCGACCGCCGCGCGGGCGATGCGCTCGACCTGCTCGGG
>JBKKDD010000252.1:0-8768 GCA_046708705.1 Miltoncostaeaceae bacterium
ATCGGGAACCCATGCTGCAGCAGTTGGCGCGGGTCAGCGGGGAGTGGCGCGAAACGGCCGCATCGTAGCGGGCGACCTCCACGAACGCGAGCGGTCGTCGTGGGCTCCCGTGGGGCGGACCGAAGAAAACCTAACCAAACGTGCAGTGATCGGACTAGTCCGCCGCCTAGGGAATCACGTTCGTCATCTGCTCTGATCCGGGGGAGCTTTGTCGACTTTTACGGAATGGGTGGGAGCGGTGGTTCTGAGGAGACATCATGTGCCCCGCCCGACGACCGTGCTCGCGCTGCTCGGGTCGGTTGCGGCGTGCCTGACGACGGCGATCCTCGTGATCTGGCTCACCGCCGATCGCGCGCGCTCTGGAGATGACGCAGCCGCCGCGCCGACGATTCGACTGGGGCAAGGTGTCAGGACGGACTTCGGCGTGATGGCGGTCGAGCGCGTCGAGCGGCTGGCCGTTGCGGGCGCGGCAGGCGGTGACCGTCTGGACGTCACCGTCGCGCTGATCAACCTCGGCGTGACCGCGGTGCCGCTCGCGGTCGCCGGTGTCGCCCTGAGGTCCGCCGATGGCACGCTCCGTCCCGGATCACCCTCCCCCGCAGCGCCCCCGTCGATCGCCGCGCGAAACTCGGTCCGCGTCACCTACAGCGTCACCCTCCCCGTCGCGGCAACCGCCCTTCAGATCGAGCTGACGGACCGGTCCATGCCACGTCCCGCACTCGTCCCACTGGGGACATCCACCGAAATCCCGGTCACAAAGGAGATCGATGCGCCCTCCCACGGACACTGAAGGTGCCGGCGGCGACGCGGCTGGGAGCGGCGACCGGTGCGGAAGCACGCGCCGCGAGGTGCTCAAGTACGCGGCCGGTGGCGCGGTCGCGTTCGGGCTGGCGGGCGGGGCCACGCTGGGGCGCCCGGACCGCTCGAGCGCGATCACCGCCACACGCCATATCGCGCTGTGGGTCGTCGTGGGCTACAGGACCTTGATCGACGGCACCCGGATCTCCGCCTGGGCGTACAGCGACACGCCTGACGGATTCGGCACGCGGCGCGGCATCGTGCCACCGGACGACCCGTTCCCCGACCATGTCAGCTTCTTCCCCGACGGGACGCTGCACGCCGTCGAGGGCGAGGAGATCCACATGGAGGTGACCAACCGCCTCGACGAGGATCACAGCTTCGTGATCGAGGACCGCATCGCACGTCGCGACATCGTCAACAGCGGCCCGATCGCGCCGGGCGTGACCTGGGAGGGCACGTTCACCGCGCCGTCCGCGGGCATTTACGTCTTCCAGGACACGCTGCAGCGTCCGCTCAACCGCGTGATGGGCCTTCACGGCATGTTGGTCGTGATGCCGCCGCAGCCGATCGTCACCACCCTCGGCACGCCGATGCGGGCCTACAGCACCGGGCCGCCGGTGTTGTTCGAGCGCCAGTGGGTGTGGGAGCTTCACGGGGTCGACCCGGTGTGGCACGAGCTCATCAGCGCAGGGTACTTCCGGGTCACGGATTTCCCGCCGTACGTAGCGCGATACTTCACGATCAACAACCGCAGCGGCGTCCGGGCGTTCGCGTCCGACGGGGCCAAACAGGACACGGTCCCCCATGGACCCGTATGCGAGCCTGGGGACCCGGGGCAACTCATCAGGATGGCCAACGTCGGCCTGAACGTCCACGGCACGCACTTCCACGGCAACCACGTGTATCTGGTCGCCGCGGAGGGGCGCGTGCTCAACACGCGCGGCCAGGACATCCCGATCCCGGGCAACGACACGTTCATCGACCACGTCATGGAACGCGACACCGTCCTGATGGAGCCGCTGCACCACAAGGACGTCATCCTGCCGTTCGAGGCGCCACGCGACATCGCGACGCCGGGCCGCTCGCTCGTGCATGGCACGGCCTTCTCCTACCCGATGCACAGCCACGCCGAGATGTCGCAGACCGCGGCCGGCGGGCTCTATCCGAACGGCATGCTGACCGACTGGAAGTTGGAGATATGAGCACCGACAGCAGCGCGATCGTTGACGAAACCATCCGCGCCGAGGCCATCGCCTTCGCGAGCAAACAGCCCAAGCAGGGCAGCCCGGCGACGCCGTACAAGCTGACGCCCGACCGCGTCTACCTTCGCAAGTTCTTCGGCAGCGGCAAGCTCCAGATGCCCGACGGGCAGGAGATCCGCTTCTGGGGCTTCGAGGACGACACATCGGGCCGCCGCCTGCCGTCGCCGCTGATACGCGCGACCGAGGGTGAGATCGTCCACGTAACCCTGAAATCGTCGAAGCGCGTCCACACGATCCACCTGCACGGCATCGAGGCGGAGCCGTGGAACGACGGGGTCGGGCACACATCGTTCGAGATCACCGGTGAGTACACGTACCAGTTCCGGCCGGCCACAGCGGGCACGTACTTCTACCACTGCCACGTCAACACTGTGCTGCACGTGCAGATGGGGATGTACGGCCCCCTTGTCGTCGACCCTTTTCCCACTCACGACGCCGCCGGGCGGCGGCTGGCGTTCACTGGCGGGCCTGCGTACGACGTCGAGCGAATCTGGGTGGCGGACAGCATCGATCCGACCTGGCGGGCCCTGAACCACGATGCGGGGCTCGAGGGCGCCGACGCGGGGCTCAACGTCTTCAGGCCGAAGTACTTCCTGATGAACGGCGTCCCCCAGCCGCTCGGCACCGGGTCGGACATCACCCACCGCGACGTCGCCGTGCGCGCCAGGGTCGGCCAGACCGTGCTCGCGCGCACGATCAACGCCGGCTACTTCCAACAAGAATGGACGTTCCATCCGGGTCGCACGCGCGGACACCGGCTTGACGTCCAGGTCATCGCGGCCGACGGCAGGCCCTTCGTCGCGAAGGACGCGGCCGGTGCGGTCTTCCATCCACGCTTTGCCCGGCAGCGGCTCACAATGGGCTCGGCCGAGCGTTATGACTGCATCGTGGCGGCGCCCGTGCCCGACGTGTACCCGGTTACCGTCGACCATTTCGACTGGCTGTCGCTCGAGGACGCGGGCCAGCCCCACGCCGATCGACGTCGCGGCACGACCCGCACGACGATGACGTTCACGGCATAACCGCGCGACGTCAGCGTCCGGTGGAGCCGAAGCCTCCGGTCTCGCGGC
The DNA here is from genome assembly GCA_046708705.1 of Miltoncostaeaceae bacterium. GTDB lineage: Bacteria > Actinomycetota > Thermoleophilia > Miltoncostaeales > Miltoncostaeaceae > CALMEC01. The sequence continues at coordinate 3,134 of JBKKDD010000252.1, forward strand.
CGTCCGAGGGCGGCAGCTCGTCTACGGCGATCGCGGAGGCCGTCGCCACGGGCACGCAGACGAGCTGGGCGATGCGGTCGCCGGCCGCGACCTGATGGGGCTCGTCGGAGAGGTTGATCAGCACGACCTGCAGCTCGCCCCGATAGCCGGCGTCGATCAGGCCGGGGGCGTTCGCGACCGTGACCCCGTGGCGGCGCGCCAGCCCGGACCTGGGCACCACCAGGCCGGCCCAGCCAGGCGGAATCGCGACCGCGATCCCCGTCGGCACCGCAACGCGCGCGCCGGGCTGCAGATCGCACGCCTCGATCGCGCACAGATCGAGGCCCGCGTCGTCGGGGTGCGCTCGTGTGGGCAGCGTGGCGTCCGGCCGCAGCCGCATGACCTGCAGCAGGTGCACCACCACCTACCCGACGAGCTTCGCGATGCGCTCGGCGGCCTCGGTCAGGCGGTCGTCGGGGACCGTCAGGCTCATGCGCACGAAGCCCTCGCCGCTCGGACCGTAGGCGGAGCCGGGCGAGATCACGACCGCGGCCTCCTCCAGGACCCGCTCTGCGAAGCCCGCCGAGGTCTGCCCATCGGGGACGCGTGTCCACAGGTAGATGGTGCCCTTGGGGGCCTCGACCCGCAGTCCGATGGCGCGCAAGGCGTCGACCAGGATGTCGCGGCGACGCCGGTAGATCTCGCACATCTCGGCGACCGAGGATTGATCCGAGGCGAGCGCGGCCACGCCGGCCTCCTGGACCGCTTCGAACATGCCGCTGTCGATGTTGGTCTTGAGCTGCCAGTAGGCGGAGACCAGGTCGGGGTTGCCGATCAGCGCTCCGCAGCGCCAGCCGGTCATGTTGTAGGTCTTGGAGAGCGAGAACACCTCGATGCCGACGTCGGCGGCGCCCGGGGTCTCCAAGAATGACGGCGCGCGGTAGCCGTCGAACGTGATCTCCGAGTAGGCGTTGTCGTGCACGATGATGATGTCGTGGCGACGCGCGAAATCGACGACGCGCGCAAAGAAGTCGTCCTGGATGACCGCGCCGGTCGGGTTGTTGGGGTAGTTGATGAACATCAGCCGCGCACGGCGCAGCACGTCCGCCGGGATCGCCTCGAGGTCGGGTTGGAATCCGAGCTCGGGAACAAGTGGCATCGGCACCGGCTCGGCGCCCGCGATGATCGGCCCGTTGGTGTAGACGGGGTAGCCGGGATCACTCGCCAGGACCACGTCGCCGGGATCCGTGTACGCCAGGCTGATGTTGGCGATCGCCTCCTTGGCGCCGAGTGCCGGGAGGATCTCGGTATCGGGATCGAGCGTGACCCCGAACCGATTCGCGTAGAAGTCGGCGATCGCCTGGCGGAGCGTCGCGCGACCGCGATTGGATGGGTACTGATGGGTGTCGGGCCGACCGACATGGTCGCGCATGGCCGCGACGACGAACTCGGGGGTCGGCATGTCGGGGTCGCCGATGCCGAGCGAGATGACGTCGACCCCGGCCGCGCGCTTGTCGGCGATCTTGCGCTCGAGCTGGGCGAACAGATAGGGCGGCAGCTGACCCAGCCGGGCCGCGCCCGCCGGGGCGCTCAGAGCGCCTCCAACCGTGCGATCAGGGCGGTGGAGAGCCGCCCCTCGTAGATCAACTCGGCGGGGCCGGTCATCGTCACCTCCAGGTCCTCGTCGACTGCGATCGTGAGATCGCCGCCGGCCAGATGTACGGTCACCGGGCTCTGCAGGCCCGACAGACGTACGGCGGCCACCGCCGCCGCACACGCCCCGGTGCCGCAGGCCATGGTCTCGCCCACCCCGCGCTCCCACACGCGCATGGTCAGCTCGTTGGGGCCGTCCAGCCGGATGAACTCCACGTTGGTGCGCTCCGGGAATCGTGAGGCGACCTCGATCTGCGGGCCGAGCGTCTGCACGACGGCGCCGGGGTCCGCGTGCTCGATGATCGCGTGCGGGTTTCCGGTCGTCACGAACGCGAAGTCGACGGACGTGCCGTTGACCGCGAGCTCCTCACGGACCTCGCCGTCGGGGAAGATCGCGCGGCCCATCTCGACCTGCACGCGATCCCCGCCGAGGCTGCGGACGCCGACCGGGCCTGCGCCGGTGAGGACGGTCCCGCCCTCGCCGCTCAGGTCGCCGTGGGCAAGCAGATGACGGGTGATCATCCGAATGCCGTTGCCGCAGTTCTCGGACTCGGAGCCATCCGGGTTCCACACGGTCATCCGCGGGATCCCGGTCTCGGTGTCGAGTTCCAGGATGCCGTCGCTGCCAACACCGACGTTGGGGTTGCAGATCAGCCGCGCGCGCGCAGCCGTGATCGGGAGCGGCCACTCGTCACGGCGCACGATCAAATAGTGGTTGCCCAACCCCTGCCACTTCTCGAATCTCACCTGGTGAGCGTACTGGAAACGCCCGGAGATCGACCATCCGTGGCGGATGTCCACAGCGCGAGCAGCCTGGGAAGCGCGTCCGTGGCCGGTGCCTCGCCGAGGTCCAAGATCGCGGCCGCAGGCGTCTTTCGGAGCCAGGTCAACTGAGACCGCGCCAGCTTGCGGGTCCGCGCCGCCAGAAGCTCCGGCAGCGCTTCGGGCTCGACCTGGCCGGCACGCAGCGCCGCGACCTCACGTGCGCCGATGATCTGCGTGGCAGTGCGTGAGATGCCCGGCGTGTCCAGCGCCGCACCGATCTCGGCGACGAGCCCGTCGTCCAACTCGCGACCGACACGATGCGCGATCAGCTCGTCCAGCACGGGTCGCGGGCGCGTCACGCCGACCAGCAGCGTCGGGTGCCTGGTGGCGTCGGTCCAGAGCTGATCGTGATCGGGACGTGCACCGCCCAGGCGCGCGATCTCGAGCGCCCTGACGACGCGTCGGGGGTTTCGCAGATCAACGCGCGCGGCGGCGTCCGGATCGGGCCGGCGAAGCTCCTGGACGGCGGCCGCCAGATCGTCGGTCACGAGCTCCTCGACGGCGGCGCGCACCTGCGACGGGGCCTCGTCCGCGAACTCCAGGTCGGCGAGGGCCGCGCGCAGGTAGAGGCCGGTGCCGCCGGTGACGATCGGGGTCAGGCCGCGCGCCAGGACCGTGTCGATGTTCGCGTGGGCGACTGCAGCGTACTCGGCGGCGGACGAGGCCTGGCTCAGATCCAGGTCGCCGACCAGGTGATATGCCACCTCTGCGCGTTCCGCCGCGTTGGGGGCGTCGGCGGCGACCTCGAGCCCCCGGTAGCGCTGGAAGGGGTCGGCCACCACGATCTCGCCGCCGAGGGCCAACGCTGCAGCGTGGGCTAGCGCGCTCTTTCCCGCTGCGGTCGGCCCGAACAGCGCGAGCACGAGGGGTGCGGGCTCAGGCAGGAACCGCGACCTCGATCTGCTGCCCGGCGAGGGTCGCGGAGCTCGCCCCGGTGATCTCGACCAAGGCGAGTGTTCCCGGCGCGGCGCTGCCGGTGAAGTTGACGGCGATGTTCTGGCGTAGCCGCCCGCGCAAGCGTGTGGGGTCGGTGCGTGAGGGCCCCTCGACGAGGACCTCGCGTGTGCTGCCGACAAAGCGCGCCGCCCGCGCCGCGGCCGTCTGTTGTACGACCTCGACCAGCCGCTGCATCCGCTCGCGTTTGGTGGCCGCGTCGACGTCGTCGGGCAGCTTCTCCCCCGCCTCGGTTCCCGGCCGGGGCGAGTACAGGAACGTGTACGCGCCGTCGAAGGCGCACTCCTGGACGAGTAACAGGGTCTCGGCGAAGTCCGCCTCGGTCTCGCCTGGGAACCCCACGATCAGGTCGCTGGTGAGCGACAGGTCGGGGATGGCGTCGCGCAGACGCCGGACCAGGTCGAGGTAGCGACCGCGATCGTAGGTGCGGCGCATGGCTTTGAGGATGCGGGTGCTGCCCGACTGGGCCGGCAGATGCACGTGCTCGCAGACCGCCGCCGTCTCGGCCATCGCCGCGATGACGTCCAGCTTCATGTCCTTGGGGTGGGGGCTCGTGTAGCGCACGCGCTCGATGCCGGCGATCGATCCGGCCGCGCGCAGCAGCGCCCCGAAGTCGCTGCGCTCCTCGCCGGGCAGGTCACGTCCGTAGGAATTGACGTTCTGGCCCAGCAGCGTCACCTCGCGCACGCCGTCCGCGGCCAGTGTCCGAAGCTCGCCCAGCACGTCGGGCAGCGTTCGGCTGCGCTCGCGTCCACGCACGCTCGGCACGATGCAGTAGGAGCACACCGAGTTGCAGCCGACCGAGATCTGGACCCACGCCTGATGCGCTCGTCCGCGCCGGGTCGGCAACGAGGCGGCGAACGCGCCGTCGAAACTGAAGGCCCCGACGGCCTGGATGCGCTCGCGCGCCACCAGCTCCCCCAGCCGCGTGACCTCGCCGGGGCCGAACGCGATGTCGACCCAGGGAAACTGCTCGAACACCTGCTGCTTCTGGCTCTGCGCCCAGCATCCGCCCACGGCCACGACCACGTCCGGCCGCTCGCGCTTGATCCGTCGGGCGTCGCCGAGGTTGCCGAAGAAACGGTCGTCGGCGCTCGCGCGGATCGTGCAGGTATTGAACAGGATCAGGTCGGCCTCGTCGCGCGTGCCGACGGCGTCGTAGCCGAGCGACTCGAGCAGCCCCGTCATCCGCTCGGAGTCGTGCTCGTTCATCTGGCAGCCGAACGTGGTCAGGTGGTAGCGCACGAGCCTAAGTGTGCCACCTCCCGCCGGGAACGTGGTCCGACAAGGTCGTTACCGGATGACCTGCATCTCGCAACGAATCCCAGGCGCTGCGGCGATATGGGCATTGGCCGTCAACAGCGGGCATTCGAGCGCCTCGGCCAGGGCCACGTACCCGGCATCGTACGGCGAGAGGTTGTGGCGAAGCTCCCACATGCGCCCGAGCAGCCCGACGACACCGTGCCTGTCGATGCCGACGCCGGTCCAGACGTGTACGGCCTCTCTGGCGGCGTCCTCGGACACGTCACCATGGTGCGCCGCCCGCCGAAATGCGCTTGCAACCTCGAAGTCGATGAGATGTGGCGCGTGGACCGACTCACCCGACAGGCGGACCTGGGCGGCCACGTTCCCGAGCAGGGCCGCCACCGCCGCGGAGGCATCCGACACGATCACCGACCTTCGCGTCCCTCCTGGATCATCTCCACGATGCGTTCGGTGTCGATGTCGAAGCTCGGGAGCGTCGCGAAGAGCGCTGCGTTGTCGGAGCGTTGAGCAAGCCTTTCGAGCTCGCGAACGGCGAAACGGCTGACGGACATGCCCGCCGACGCCGCGAGTTTCTCGAGATTTTCGACCACCGCATCGGGGACGTTTCTGAGGTAGAGGGTGCGCATGTCGCAATATGCGAGCGAATCTGACGAAGATTGCGACATGCGCGGCTCCGACAGTCTCTTTAGCTCGCGACGGCCTCCTCCGTATCCTCGATCGGCTCGACCTCGCTGGTCACCACGAAGTCGCCCGCGTTCGGCGCCGGCACCTTGTGGTGATCGCGCAACCGGGCGTCGATCTGGTCGGCGAGGTCGGTGTGCTCGCGCAGGAAGGCCTTGGCGGCGCTTCTGCCCTGCCCCAACCGCTCCTCGCCGTAGGAGAAGTACGCCCCGCTCTTGGAGACGATGCCCGCCTCGACGCCCAGGTCGATCAGGTTGCCCTCGTAGGAGATCCCCTC
>JBKKDD010000253.1:0-12505 GCA_046708705.1 Miltoncostaeaceae bacterium
CGGTTCCGATGAACTCGTGTCCCAAGCGCTGGCCCTCATCGAACCCGAAGGCCGCTCCTGCGTTGTAGATGTGCAGGTCGGAGCCGCAGATCCCGGCGAGCGTCACCCGCACGATTGCGTCGGTCGGCGCCTCGATCGTGGGGTCGTCCACCGCGCTGACGCGGATGTCGCCGGTTCCGTGAAACGTCACGCCCTGCATCTCCACCTCCGGGAAATGAGCCGAAGTTTCAGCATACGCCGGGACGTGGCGAGGGGACCGAACCCCGGACGTTGCCCGCGGCGCTATCCTCGGGCGCCACAGGTGGATCGACGGCGGAAGGCGTGAGATGACCACACAACTGCAGGAGGCCCAGGCGGAGGTCAACGCGATCATCGAGCGCTTCAGCGCGCCCGAGCGCGCGCAGATCACGTTCAAAGTCGGGGCGGAGCTGGCCGACGGCTACAAGATGGACATCGACATCCGCAAGCATCGCATCACGGTGGACGAGCCCAAGGGGTTCGGCGGGACGGACGGGGGACCGAACCCCGTCGAGCTCATGCTGGCGTCGCTGGCGACCTGTCAGGCCATCACGTACCGGCTGTGGGCGACGAAGCTCGGCATCCGGCTCACGTCGGTCAGGGTCGACGCCGAGGGCGACATCGACCTACGCGGGCTGCTCGGCATCGACGAGTCCATCCGGTCCGGCTACTCCGCGCTGCGCCTGCGGGTGGCGCTTGACGGGCCCGACTTGCCGGAGCGCTATCGTGAGCTGGCGGACGCGGTCGACGGGCACTGCCCGGTCCTGGATGTCGCCGGCACAGCCGTTCCGTGCGTGCGCACGCTGGTCTGACGGAGCCGGCGGGGCGCCACGACACGGCCACGGACGTCCGTGACCATGAGGGTGTGCGCTGATGGACGCCGACCGCGCGCCGCTGACCACCGACGATCTGGCCGCACGCGCTGCGGAGTCGCGCGAGCCTGAGCGGGACGGCGAGCAGGTGAGTCGAGACGCCGAGTCGATGCCCGGCGAGATGCGACTGTCCGACGACACGCCTCCCGAGCCGGCATCAGAGACGGCCGTCGAGGCCACCACCAGGCCCGGGTCCGACGACGGCTCGAAGGAGCAGTCAAACGAGCCGTTGATCGACGCCTCGCGCAGCACTGGTTTTCGCTCCCGTTGGGAGTCCGTCCAGGCGGGGTTCGTCGACGAGCCCCGGACGGCCGTACAGGACGCCGACGCGCTCGTCGCCGAGGTGATGCAGGAGCTCGCCGAGACGTTCTCCAACGAGCGGAACGAGCTCGAGGGCAATTGGGATCGCGGCGATGACGTCTCGACCGAGGACCTTCGTCTGGCGCTCCGTCGCTACCGGCTGTTCTTCGACCGGCTTCTGGCCACCTGAGTGATCGGGTGTGGCGCCTGCGGTCCCCGCACCCGGAATCAGGAGTCCGCTGAGCCAACCCGCAGACCGCTCCGGGCGAGCGCGTCGGCGGGGTCCATCACCAGGCCGACCCAGAACGGTCCAAACTGCGCGTACTTGGCGCTGGCGGCGTCGAAGCGCATCTCGTAGACGATCTCCTTGACCGCGACCGGATCGTCGGCGAGCAGGGTGACGCCCCACTCCCAGTCGTCCAGGCCGGTGGCGCCCGTGATCAGCTGCAGGACCCGTCCCGCATAGGTGCGGCCGGTCGTGGCGTGCCCGCGCATCAGGAGTTTGCGCTCGTCGAAGGACAGGTCGAACCAGTTGGCCCCGGGAATGCGGCTCTTGGACATCGGGTAGAAGCAGATGAACCGCTTGCGCGGCAGGCGCGGATGGAGCCGCGCGTCCTTGTAATGGTCCATGCGCTCGCGCCATGTGGCAAGCGTCGCCTCGACGTCGGCCTCGCCGGCGCTCTCGAGTCGCGCGCGTTCCTCGGCCTCGGTCGTGGTGTACTCGCTGTGCTCGGTCAGCGAGACGAACGAATCGAGCCGCTCGACCGGTCCCGCCGTGATGCGCTTGACGAGCGCGTCGAGCGAATCCAGATCCGGTGACAGCAGCATGAGCCCCAGGTCCGCCCGCCCCCCGAGCACCGAGAATGCGATCACTTGGTTGGGGTCCTTCGCCGTGAAGGTCGTGATCGCCTCGAGCACGGCGCTCGCATCTGCACCGCGGTCCGTTCTCAGGAACAGGTGGATGACCCCCCACCCTTCCGACGGACGTAGTTCCTCGTCACTCATCGTCGTCGCAGGCTACCGTGTGCGTCACCCAATGGACCCTGAGACATTCGACCCGCAGGGGCGCTTCCGCGCGGCGGTGTCCGCCAGCTTGGCGGCGGACCCGATGCCGACGTTCACGCAGCTCGCTGCGAACCTCGGCGTCCCGGTCGCCGACGTCGTGCACCACGCGCTGGTGCGCTGGGCGTCCGCGGGCTCCGAGGCGCTGCTGGCCGGGCCGCCCCAGGTGTTCGCCGATCTGGCGCGGGCGGCCGACCACGGCGACCTGGAACGCGTCCGAGGCATCGTGGGTTTCCTGGTGGCCGGCTTCGAGGGGGCGCCGGATGCGACGTGAAGCCCCCGGTCCCGGGCAGGAGTCGGTGTGGGACTACCCACGGCCCCCCGCGCTCGAGCCGACGTCGCGACGGCTCCGCATCGTCGTGGCGGGCGAGACCATCGTGGACACCACCTCGGCCTGGCGCGTGCTCGAGACGAGCCATCCCCCCGGCTACTACATCCCGCCCGGCGAGATCCGTCCCGGTGTCCTGATCCCCGCCGCCGGAAGCTCGTTTTGCGAGTGGAAGGGGCAGGCCGAGTACTTCTCGCTCAGGGTGGCGGGCCGGGAGCTCCTGAACGTCGCGTGGGCGTACCCGGATCCCACGCCGCCCTTCGTCCCGATCACGGGATACGTCTCCTTCTACGCAGGACCGATGGACCGCTGCCTCGTCGACGACGAGATCGTCGTGCCCCAACCGGGCGGTTTCTACGGCGGGTGGATCACGAGCGACATCGTTGGTCCCGTCAAAGGCGGCCCGGGCACCTGGGGCTGGTAACGGCTGGGTTACGGACAGCTTGCGCGCGGGCAAGCAATTTCGACCGAGCGCTACGGGGCGAACCGCCAGATCCTCGTGCCGGTCGAGACGTAGAGCCGGCCGTCGGCGCCTTCGCCGAACGCGCGGACGCCGCCGTTCTCGCCGGCCGTGGGGAGCCGCGTGCCGAGCGCCCCGGTGATCTCGCGCAGCCCGCCAGGGGTCGGGCCCGCGCGCATCGACCACACCCGCGACGTACAGAAGTCCGCGAAGACGTATCGCCCGTCGAGGCCGGGGATGCCCGGCCCACGGTAGACGTATCCGCCGGTCACCGAGCAGCCGGCGCCGTGGCCGTAGTCGGCGACGGGCTGGACCAGGCGTCCGGCGGACAGACCCACACCCGAGAACCGGCTGCGCCCCTCGAAGCGCTTCCACCCGAAGTTCGCCCCGCGCGCCCTGGCGAGCGTCACGAAGTCGATCTCCTCGCGGCTGTTCTGGCCGACGTCGCCGATCCAGAGGTCCCCCCGCACCCGGTCGAACGAGAACCGCCACGGGTTCCTCAGGCCGAGCGCGAAGATCTCCGGCGGAACGCCCGGGCGCCCGCGGAACGGGTTGGACGCCGGGATCCGGTACGGCCGCGCCGCGGTCCGCCCGTTGACGTCAATGCGCAGCATCTTGCCGAGCAGGCTCCGCAGGTTCTGCGCGCGGTTCTCCGGGTCGCCGCCGCTCCCGCCGTCGCCCATCCCGATGTATAGGAACCCGTCCGGGCCGAACGCCACCATGCCGCCGTTGTGGTTGGCGTACGGCTGGGCGATCCGCATCAGGACGCGGCGGCTGCCCGCGTTCGCGACGTCACGGTTTCCCGAGACCCGGAGCTCGGCAACCACCGTGGTGCCGGAACGGTTCGTGTAGTTGACGAAGAACCGGCCGTTCGACGCATACCGCGGATGGAACGCCAGGCCCAGGAGCCCCCGCTCGCCACCCGACGAGACCAGGGACGACAGGTCCACGAACGGGCGCGGCACAACCGTGCCGTCGGGTCGGATGATCCGGACCGTGCCGCCCTGCTCTACCACGAACAGCCGGTCGTCCCCCGCCGGAGCGGTGACCAGGAGCGCACCCTGGAACCCCGATGCGACCTGTGTCAGCTGCGCGCCCATGGCGGGGGACGCGCCCGAGAGCGCAATGACGGTGACGGCTGCGAGACGGAGGATCGATGCGCGTGTGATCATGGTGCGACCCTACTGTGGGATTCGCCGGGCCGGGTGTGCTCTTGGTCTGACTGGGGCGACCCTGCGCCGCCGGAGGCCCTGAGTCCACCAGCGGCCGCCTCGACCCGAACCGAGGCCGCGGATCACCCAGGTCGTGCCTGTGGCGGCCCCGTCCAGGAGATCGGCGTTCGCTGCGGTGGGCGTGCTCGCGACGACATTGCCCAGGCCAGCACGGCGACGAGCGGCGGGATGGTTCCCGGCACCTGCCGTGTCACGGCGAGCAGGAAGCCGAGCGCGAGCGCCGCGATCGCCGTCAGCACGGCGGCGACCGCACGGCGTCGCGGCATCCCGGCCAGCAGGGTTGCGCCGAGCGCGGGCGCCAGGATGTCGAGCCAGCCGAACAGCGACCGGCCGAAGGTCGCGTCCTGCAGGGCCGGCAACGGCGTCCCGCCGAGTGCCGGCGGCACCACCGCGTGCAGCGCCTGCGTCCCCGGCCGCACCTGGTCGGTGAACACCAGGATCGAGTCGACGACGGCCAGCACGACCAGGCCGGCGGCAAGGGCACCCGGCGGCGTGAACCGGGCGAGGACCGCGGCCAGCGCGAGGCACGCCGTGCCGATCAGGGCGACGCTCGCCGCATCGCCGACCAGTCCGTCGACCCGCCATGCGACCACCCACGCGACCGGCGCTGCCACGATGGAGACCCACGGCGCGCGCCATCCCCACAGCACGCCGACGCAGGCGGCCGCGACCGGCGTGCCGAACGTCGCCAGATGTGACACGGCCTCGGTCGCCCAGTCCGCGCCGCGCGTCGCCGCGAGGCCGATAAAGAACACGGCGATGGGAATGCCGATCCCCACCAGCCGGGAGCGGCCGCGGCGCACCGCACACCGCCAAGGCGCCGCCACCAGCGCGCCCTGCACGAGGCACAGCACCGCGAAGGTCCAGCCGTAGGGCGCGTCCACCGCCCTGTACCGTAGCCCGCCGTGAACGGGAACCGCTGATGGGCATCCTGCTGGGCCTCGTCTCGGGGCTGTCGTGGGGCCTCGCCGATTTCTTCGGTGGCTTCGCCAGCCGTCGCATGAACGCGGCCGCGGTGGCGTTCATCACGCAGGTCGTCGGCACCGCGCTCCTCGGAATCGCGCTGGTGCTCATGCGCCCCGAGTTGCCGCCGTGGTCGGCGCTGGGCCTCGGCGCGCTCGGCGGCGTCTGCGGCGGACTCGGCCTGTTCGCGTTCTACAAAGCGCTCGCGATCGGCACGATGAGCCTGGTCGCGCCGGTGTCGGCGCTGGGTGCCGGGGTGCCGATGGTGTTCGGGATCGTCACCGGCGAGCGTCCGTCACCGCTGGCGCTGACGGGCGCCGTCGTGGCGCTCGCGGGCGCGGTGCTGGCCAGTCGCGCCCCCGGTCACGGGAGCCGTCAGGGGCTCGGCCTGGCGGCGTTCGCCGCGCTCGCGTTCGGCGGGTTCTTCGTGCTGATCGCGCCGGCTGCCGACACGAGCGTGCTGTGGGCCGCGCTGTCGACGCGATCCGCCAGCGTGCCCGTGCTGCTCGTGGTGTGCATGGTGGTCGGCACCGGCGTCGGGGTGGGGACCGGACTCTGGCCCTTCATGCTGGCCGCGGGCGTCCTGGACATCTCCGCCAACGTCGCCTACGCCGCCGCCACCCAGCACGGCCTGATCAGCATCGTCTCGGTGCTGGCGGGTCTCTACCCGGTCGCGACCGTCGTGCTCGCCCAGAGCGTGCTCCACGAGCGATTGTCACGCGAACAGGCCGCAGGCGTGATGGCCGCGCTGATCGGCGTCGGGCTGATCGCGGCGGGGTAGTCCTCTACGCGGCGAGGACCGGCTCGATGGCCGGCTGCAGCACCCGGCTGACCGAGACGGGCAGCAGGCGCACGAACGCGTTCAACTCCGCCACGGGCGCCCCGGTCTCGATGCCCTGCGCCAGGCGATCGAGGACGGCCAACTCGCGCGGGCCGAGCTCCGGAGCGATCGGTTCGAGCGACTCCTTGAACCGGTCTTGGAGGTCGGCATCGAGGACTTTGATCGACTCGAGCAGTTCGGGCGGCAGAGCATTCGGCATGCAGGGATTATCGCACATGAAACGCCTCTTGCGCCGGAGCGGGAGGGAAGCGGGCGCCATGCGTCGAAGATCCCGCCCCCAGCTCCCGAGGAGGCGATTTCGATGGTGTGGACAGCCCTGTGCGTCGGTGTCGTGGCGTTCGTGATCGTGTCGCGAGTTGCAGGACGAATGCGCCGCACCAGCACCGACCTGGCGACACACGCGCTGCGCACCCTCGGCGCGTCGGGCATGTTCGGTTTGACCGCCGTCACCGCTGCCGCCGGGTCGTTCGTCGCGTCCGCCGTGGCAGTCGCCGCCGCCGTGGCGCTCACCGTCGATCTGACCGCGATCCGCCGCCGCCTGGTTCCGGGCCTCGCCGAGCGTCACGCCGCGACGGCCACGCCCTTCCAAAACGCGACGTAACCGGCGATCTCGGCCGCCGCGGCCTTTGGCTCGGGGTAGTACCACGCCGCGTTGGCATTGACGTCGCCGCCGACCGCGAGGTCGTGATACGCAGCCGTGCCCTTCCACGGGCACACCGACTGGTGCGAGCTCTCCCGCAGGTGCTCGCTGCCCACCGAGTCAAGCGGGAAGTAGTGATTGCCCTCCACCACGATGGTGTCGTCGCTCTGCGCGATGACCGCGCCGTTCCATGTCGCCGTTGCCATCAGTGTCCCCTCGTCGTCGTCCTTTGGGGTCACCGTAGCGCAGGACCAGTTCGCGCGGCCTCGGCCGCCCGGTCCATGCGACCCAGGCGCGGTCAGTCGGCGAACGAGGTCATCGACGCCGCGCTCGCGCCGTCGCGCAGCACCGAGATCGCGGTGTGGACGAGCGTCGACGCGACGTCATCCGCGTGGGGGACGAGCGCCTGCAGGGCTGCGTCCGCCTGCCAGCCGACGAGCGCCGCCGCCAGGTGCCACGCATAGCTGTCGGGTGACACCGCCGTGCCGGTGACCTGGGAATACACCCATGGGAGCTCCTCGATCGTCGCGCCGACCCGCGTCACGGAGGCCCCCCGTGCGAGCGCCGCCAGGAACAGGCTGCTGCCGAGCAACGCCAGGTCGAACGCCGGGTCGCCCAGCGCGAGGCTGTCGAGCCCGACGAGCGCCGGACCCTGCCCATCCAGGATCAGGTTGCCGGCGTGCAGGTCTCCGTGCAGCGTGACCTCGCGCGAGGACCCAAGCTCCGCGGCATTGGCACGGAGGGCCTGGATGCACGCGCTCACGGCCGGGGTCAGTCCCGGGAACGCCAGGGCAAGGCGCCGCGCCGCGGTGCGCTCCACGCGCCCCAGGAGCGTGCCGGGACCGAGTCGGCGAAGCGCAGGCGTCAGCTGCGCCCCGTCCAGGACGTGCAGGCTGCCCAGCTCGTCGCACAGCGGTCGCAGCGGGATCGACCGGCCCAGGATCGACGCGGCGTCGGAGCGCCGGCCGGGCACTGTGCGCTCGAACCGCGTCTGCATGCGGTCGTCGAATCCCAACGGCTTGGCCATCCGAAACGACCGATCCGGGTGATCCCACAGCCACCGCAGGCGCCCGTGCCCGATTTCGCCGTCTCCGGGCGTGCAGTTGCGCGCGACGATGTCCAGGTCCGGCCCGACGGCCCGGATGACGCATCGCTCCTCGGGGACGTAGCGCAGCGGCATGCAGTCCGTGACCGGCAGATCTTCGCCCAACAGCCAGCGCGCGACCCCGGTCATGGCGGCGGGGTCCGCCAGGCGTGTGAGCGCCCTCAGGCGCGGGTCGGCCGGGTAGCGCCACGCGGTGGCGACCCAGCCGCCGAGCACGCGGATGCCCTCCGGGCGCGGTCCGGGGTCGCCGCCCGGCAAACCCGAGGCGTCGGCGCGCACGGCGATGACCTGCGGCTGCCCCTCCTCCGCGACCTCGAACGCGGCCGCCAACGTCCGTCGCGGCACGTAGCGCACGTCCATGACCCGGGTCGGCTCGCTGAACGACCGCTCAGGAAACGCCCGCGCAAGCTCCTCCAAGAGCCGACCCTCGTCGAGGATCTCGAGCACGCTCGGGACCGCCGGATCGGCCACGACGGGAGCGCTCTGGTCACGCGGGTAGTCGATACGGACGTTCATCCCGGATCACTGGTTGTTCGCGGACCCATCGATTCCTTTCGACACCGCCGCCGTGACGCCGTCCAGAACGCCGGCATTCAGTCGGCGGTGATGCCCTGCGATCTCGCCCACAGGGCGGCCTGCGTTCGGTCGGAGACCTTGATCTGGCGGAAGATGCTGGTCAGATGCGCCTTGACTGTCTTCTCGCTGATGCCCAGGTGGCGTGCGATCTCCTTATTGGCCATGCCGCTCGCCAGCAGCCCCAGCACCTCGCGCTCGCGAGTGGAGATCACCGCGCGCGGCTCGGGTCGCTCGGCGCGGGCGGCGATCACGGATCCGGCGGCGCGGGGGTCGAGCGGCGACTCACCGCGGGCAGCGGCGGCGATGCCGCGCTGCAGCTCACCGGGCTCCGCGTCCTTCAACAGGTAGCCCACGGCCCCGGCATCGAGGGCCTCGAGGATCCGTTCTCGATCCGAGAACGACGTCAGGATGACGACACGGGTCTCGGGTGAGCATCGCTTGATCTCCCGCGTGGCCTGGATGCCGTCGACGTCGGGCATCTCCAGGTCCATCAACACGATGTCGGGACGGTGCTCGTCCACCATGCTGATCGCCATGTTGCCGCCCGACGCCGCCCCGATGACGTCAACGTCGTCGAACGTACCGATGAGCTCGGTGAGCCCGGCGCGAACCAGGCCGTGGTCGTCGACGATGAGTACGCGGATCATCAGATCGGAACCAGGATAGCGAGTCGGGTCCCCTGCATGGGACGTGCGTCGATGCGGACGCTGCCGCCGGCGTGCGTGACCAGGTCGCGCAGAATGTCGAGGCCGATATGGCCGTCGGCACGCCGGCGCTCGTGCTCGCTCTCGTCGAATCCGCGTCCGTCGTCACTGATCTCGAGCCGCACGACATCTCCGTCGACCTGGAGGGTGACGGTGACGGCCCCGGCCTCGCTGTGCTCGGCGACGTTTCGCAACCCTTCCTGCGCGGCGCGAAACAGCAGGGCCTCGTTCTCGGGATCGATTCGGGGGACCTCCTTGGCGTCCAGCCTCGTGGCGATGCCCCTGGCCGCCAGCGGCGCCAAGAGATCCGACAGCGCGGCGGTGAGGCCCGATGCGTGCAGGTTGGGGGGATGGATACCAACCAGCAGACCACGGAGCTGACGCATCACGCCACGCGTCTTGGCGGCGGCGCCGTTGAGGGCGCTGCGCACCTCGTCTTGCTCTGCGCGATCGGCGGCGCCCGCCAGCGAGAACGACAGGCCCGCCAGCTCCTGGACGGGACCGTCGTGGACCTCGCTGGCGATGCGCCGCCGCTCGCGATCCGATGCCTCGATCGCCGACGTCAACAACTGCTCCCGTTCGCGCTGCCCGGCGCGCAGTCGCCGCACCATCGACCATGCCAGCGGCGCCTGCACCAGCGCGAGCACGACGAGGGAGAGCAGGAAGATCGGCAGGAACTTCTCGAGGACGCTCGCGCTGCCCGCCGAGATCGCGGAGAACCGCCGGTACGTCTCGAACAGCAACATCTGTCCGCCCGGCGTCCTGATCGGCAGGTAGACCTCCAAGAGCTTGCCCTCGCTACGCTCGTAGACGTTCTCAGGCTCGCTCAGGTCGCTGATCTCGGCCTGAGTCGTGGCGCCGTCGTTCGTGAGCAGCCGCTTCGCGTCGTCGCCGAGGGAGAATATCTGGCCGATCAACGCCGTCTGATCGGCGTACACGATGCGTCCACCGGCGTCCCAGATCTTGACGCTGACGATGGCCTGCTTGTCCCCGATGACGCGGGAGCGGATGCGCTCGTCGAACCACCGAACCGACTCCGCGTCACCGGTCAGGATCCCGGGCCGCTCCTCGATCATGGGCTCGGCGATGCTCCTCGCGATCATCGCGGTCATGTTTCTCGCCTCGCGGATCGACTCCTGAGTGCTCTCGCGTCGCAAGGCGACGAACGCGATCGCGCTGATGAGGATGAGCGCGACCAGACCGCTCGCCGAGAATTGGATCAGCGCCCGGCGCATCGACGCGGGTTCGGGGACACGTCGGGGACGTTCGGGCATCGTCTCGAATTGTTGCGCGTTTTGCGCCTGAGCGCACGCGTCCGATGGTGCCGTCGCCCGTGACTATTGGGCGAGCAGCAGGCGTACGTCCGCTTCGATGTCCTCGACGTCGAAGCCCGAGGCCGGGTAGAACGTCGCGCGACGGCCGAGGCTGTCGACGCCCCAGATCACACCGGAGTGCTCCACGAGCGAGGGGTTCTTCGGGTCGGCCCGGGCGCCGATCCCCCAGCGCGCCCACGTGGCCTCGAGCGCGGCGCGCGATCCGACCAGGTAGTCGACGTCCTTGGTCGCACGGTGGGCGGCGAGGAAGCGGCGAACCGCGGCGGGCGTGTCGCCGACCGGGTCCACCGAGACCGCGACGATGCGAAGTTGCTTGCCCGCCGCGCCAAGCCGCCGTTTGACGTGGACCAGGTTGTCGATGATGAGCGGGCAGATGTCCGGGCAGCCCACGTAGACGAACGTGACCAGCACGGCCTTACCCTCGTATCGGGCCATCGTCACGCGCGTGCCGTTCCAAGTGCGAAGCCCCAGCTCTGGCGCGGGATTGACGGGGGACACCTTGCCGCCCGCGTATGCGGCCGTCGAAGCTTTGGGTGGTGGCGGCTCGACGATCGCGGCGCCCTGATCGGCGGTCATCGTCTCGTCGGCGCCGTCACCGTCCCCTCCGCCGCAGCCGCCGAGGGCCAGCAGACCGGCGGCGAGCGCGGTGATCCAGAGCCCGGCGCCGCGCCTCACGGAGCCAGCAGCTCCGCGGGATGGACCACGCGGACGCTCGACCCGATCTCGCGCAGCCCCGCCTCGATCTGCCCGGCACAGCCGGGGTTGGCGACCGCGACGATCGGTGCGCCGGCCGCGTCGATCGCCCGTGCTTTCTGCACGCGCAGCACCGCGGACATCTCTGGCTCGGTGACGCTGTACAGGCCCGCGGCGCCGCAGCACCGCCCGGCGTCAGCGACCTCGACGCATTCTGCCCCGCCGGCGCGCAGCAGGTCGCGCAGCTCGGTGGCGATGCCCTGGGCGTGCAGGTGGTGGCAGGCGTCGTGGACGGACACCGGCCCCAGGGTACGACGTTGTGGCCGAAGTTCGATCTCCAGCAGGTCCCGCACCCGGCTCGCCACACGCTCGGCCCGCTCGGCCCAGACCGGGTCGTCGGCCAGAAGCTCCCCGTACGTCTTCATATGGGCGCTGCACCCGGCGCTGTTCACGACGACCACGTCGGCGTGCTCGAACTCCGGAATGCGCTCGCGCGCCATGCGCTGCGCGGCCTCGGGTTGCCCGTAGTGCGCGGCGAGCGCGCCGCAGCAGCCGCCGGGCGCGGGGGTCGTCGCACGGTAGCCCGCCTGGGCCAGCAGGCTCATCGTGGCGCGGTGGACTGGCCGGAACGCGACGTTCATGACGCATCCGGTCAGCAGCGCCGCCTCCGGACCCGACCCCAGCTCGGCCGGCACCGGCTCGCGCATCCCCCGCAGGCTGATGCGTGGGGTCCCGGCGGTCAGGCGGTCGGGCAGCAATCGGTCCAGCCGCACAGCTTGCGTCAGCGCAAGCCCCAGCGCCATCGCCTTGACGACCCAGCGGCGGCGCAGCGCGAACCCCAACCCGATCCGTCGCATGACCCGCCCACTCGCTGGGCGGTGGGGCTCGGCCATCGCGCGGGCCGCCTCGATCATGCGGCCGAACGGCACGCCGCTGGGACATGCCCGCTCACAGGCCCGGCAGGCCAGGCACTCGTCCATCATCGTGATGAACGACGCGTCGATGGCGGCGCCCTCCTCGACGACCGCGCGCATCGCCGCGATGCGCCCGCGGGGCGACGCCGTCTCGCGCCCGGTCACCCGGAAGGTGGGGCAGTGGGGGAGACACAGGCCGCACGCCACGCACCGCCCGATGTCGGCCTCGGCGGGGCGGTGGTGGTCGACGGTGCTCATCGCGTCTCACCGACGAACCGGCCGGGGTTCAGGATCCCGGCGGGGTCGAACGCCTGCTTGATGCGCCGCATGATGGTCAGGCCGGCGGGCGGGTCGCCCCACGGGTCGGTGCGCACGTCATCGGAGCCGTCGACCACGACCGCATGGCCGCCGTGGGCGCGCGCCAGCGCGCGGACGGCGTCGCGCGTCGCGGGGTCCTGCACCG
>JBKKDD010000254.1:0-4426 GCA_046708705.1 Miltoncostaeaceae bacterium
CACCAGGCAGTAGCGGCCCCCCGGACCCCGGGGCCCGCGCGCTCGGAACGGCGCGGACCACGGGCCCGGACGAACGGGGATTCGCTCCTGTGCGATCTCGCGCGGTGCGCCTGTTCGACCGATATTCCGGACGGTCGAATAGCCTCTCGCCGGACATCGCGTCGGCAGGAGATCACAATGTCCACGAGCACCCGTCAACGTATCCAGGCAACCAGCGAAGATCAGTCGGTCACGCCGCTGGAGCTCTTTTTCGACCTGGTGTTCGTCTACGCCCTGACCCAGGTCACGGCGCTGATCAGCGATCACATGACCGCGCTCGGCGTGCTGCAGGGCATGATCGTGCTGACGCTGATCTGGTGGTGCTGGGTCGGATACTCCTGGCTCGGCAACGTCGTCAAGGCCGACGAGGGGCACGCGCGGGCGGCGTTCATCCTCGTCATGTCGGCGATGTTCGTGGCGGCGCTCACGATTCCGGAGAGCTTCGACGACCTGGAGGGCGGCCTGAACGGACCGCTCACGCTGGCCGTCTGTTACGGCGTGGTGCGCGCGGTCCACCTGGGGTTCTTTGCCTACGCCGCCCGCGACGCCAACGACCGCGCGCTGATGCGCCAACTCGTCAAGTTCGGGGCGGTGACCGTGACGTCGGTGCTGCTGATGATCGCCGGCGGGCTGGCCGGAGACGACGCTCAGATCGTGCTGTGGCTGGCCGCAGTGGCCGTCGACTACGTGGGCACGCAGGTGATCGGCGCCGGCGGGTGGCGGCTGTCCTCACCGGGACACTTCAGCGAGCGCCACGGCCTGATCATCATCATCGCCCTCGGCGAGTCGATCGTCGCCATCGGCGTCGGCGCCAGCGCGCTCCCTGTCTCGACGTCACTGATCCTCGCGGCGGTGCTCGGGATCATGCTGATCGCCGCCCTGTGGTGGGTCTACTTTGACGTGACCGCGCCCGCGGCCGAGCGTCGCCTCGCCCGCGCCGAGGGCGCCGAGCGCGCACGGGTCGGACGGGACGCGTACTCCTACCTGCACCTGCCGATGGTCGCGGGGATCGTGCTGGCCGCCCTCGGCCTCAAGAAGTCGCTCGCGTACGTCGGCGGCGAGGATGGCCACGACTGGGCCGACTCCCTGCACGGCCTGCCGGTCTGGGCCCTGCACGGCGGGGCGGCGCTCTACCTGCTGGCGCTGATCGCGTTCCGCCTGCGCAACGTCGGCTCGGTCAGCCGCTCACGCCTGGTCGCCGCGGTGGCGCTGCTGGCCATCGTGCCCCTGGGCGAGCGGATCGGCACGCTGATGGACGTAGCGCTCGTCACCGCGATCATGGCCGCGCTGATCGCCTTCGAGGCCATCCGCTACGCCGAGGCCCGCCACCGCATCCGGCACCTGGAAGGACACAAACCGGCCCTCGACGAGGAGGAAGCGGTCCAGACCTGACCAACCCGGGCCTCGCTGGAGACGAGACGTCGGGACGACGTGACGCATCTCTGGCTGTCACGTGCCTGCCGTGCGCTGACAACCGTGCATCGCGGATCGCCGGGAGGGGTCCGCGGGGAGGGCCCGCCCTCCTCGCGCTTAGCCGCGGTCGATGAGCTCGATCCGGTAGCCGTCGGGGTCCCGGATGAAGCACAGGCGCGAGCCGCCCTCGCGGACGCTGTACGGGGGCTTCTCGGGCTGAATGCCCTTCTCGGCGAGCGCCGCCAGGGTGGCGTCCAGGTCGGCGACGCCCAGGGCGATGTGCCCGTACCCCGTGCCGATCTCGTAGGGCTCGGCGCGGTCGTGGTTGAAGGTCAACTCCAGGCGCGACTCCTCCTCGCCCGCGAACGACAGGAAGGCGTTGGTCGCCTCGTCGCGGATCGCCATCTTCCGGCGCAGCTCCATCCCGAGGCATTCGGTGTAGAACGCGATGGACCGGTCGAGGTCGAACACCCGGTAACACGTGTGCAAGAAGGCGCTGTTCATGGGCAAAAGGGTAGCTCGCCCTCACCGACTCGCGCACGTCACCCGGTCACGCCGGATCGTCTATTCGGCGTTTCCCCCTCAGAGCCGCTACCATTGCCGATGCATCCGATGTGGATGCGTGAACGCGGGATCGAGAGCGGCGTCGACCATTCTGGCGACGGTGATCATGGGCTCGCCAGAACAGATGAGGTAGATACAAATGGCAGAAGGCGTCGTGAAGTGGTTCTCCAACGAGAAGGGCTACGGGTTCGTCACACCGGATGACGGTGGCAAGGACCTGTTCTTGCACTTCAAGGAGATCCAGGGTGAGGGCTTTCGTACGGTCAACGAGGGCCAGCGCGTGAGCTTCGAGCCGGCGCAGGGCGCGAAGGGGCCGCAGGCCACCAACGTCGTCCCGCTCTAACCCGAGCAGACACCGAGAGTTCGAACGGCCGGGGCAATCGCCTCGGCCGTTCGCGTTAACGGGTGATGGAGGGCTCCATCATCGGCCCCCTCCCGCCGCGGGTAGCATCGCCGCCGTGACCAGCGCCGAGGATCTGAGCCCCGAGGAGCGCGAGCGGATCGCGCCCTACGTAACCGACACCGTCGGCCCCGTGTTCGCGTTGACGAACCTGCCCGAGGTGGTCAAGGGCGCGCTCTTCGCCCGCTACAGCCGGAGCCCCAAGTCGCTGCGGCGCCTGCTCCTGGACGAGTTCCTGCCGCCCGACGGCACGACGATCGACGAGCGCGCCGACACCGGCGAGGCCCGCGCCGCGTCGCTCTACGACCGTGTGCTCGCCGAGTACGGCGACGACTCGGTGGCTCAGCTCGGCGGCGCGCACGTCGCGGTGGAGGGCGCGTCCAACGTCCTGACCAAGGTCCTGGAATGGGGGCGCCTGGCGAGCTACCTGGAGCAGTCCACGCGCTACATCCGCCTGGACGACAAGCCGGCGGGACGCCACCGCTACCACAGGCCGGCCGGCGTGCTCGCCGATCCCGCGTTGACCGAGCGCTACGAGACGACGCTCGACCGGGCGTTCGACACGTACGCCGCGCTGATCCCGCGGCTCATCGCCCACATCGACACGCTCGTGCCGGACGATCCCGACGCGTCGCCCGAGGCCAAGGGGCGCGCCGTCCGCGCCCGCGCGCTCGACGCCCTGCGGGGCCTGCTGCCCGCGGCGACCCAGGCGAACGTCGGCATCTTCGCCTCCGGCCAGGCGTACGAGTCCCTGCTGATCAGGCTGCAGGCGCACCCGCTGACCGAGGCGCGTGACTGCGCCACGGCGATGCTGCGTGAACTTCGCAAGGTCATCCCCGCGTTCTTGACCCGCGTGGACCGCGAGGATCGCGGCGTGCGAACCGGCGTGTACAACGCCGCCACCGAGCGGGCGGCGGCGGCGCTCTCGGCGGAGCTTCTGGGCGCGCCGTCGGAGCGCGCGGACGGACCCGTCGTCCGGCTGGTGGACTGGGACCGCGACGGCGAGGCACGTGTGGTCGCCCACGCGCTCTGGCCCTCGAGCGGCCGGTCGTTCGCGGAGGTGCGCGGCGCGACCGAGGTCATGAGCGTCACCGAGATGCTCGACGTGATGCACGCATACGAGGGCACGCGGGGCGATCGGCGCCACCGCCCGGGCCGCGCGCTCGAGTCGACGACCTACACGTTCGAGGTGGTGTGCGACTACGGCGCCTACCGCGACCTGCAACGCCACCGGCTGCTCACGCTGCAGGCACAGCCCCTGACCCCGTACCTGGGGTTCGACGTTCCCGCCGAGGTGGTCGACGCCGGCGGCGAAGACGCCTACGTCACCAGCCAGACCGACTGCGCGTCGCTCGCCGAGGACCTGCGGGCAGCCGTCCCGCACGAGGCGCCCTACGCGGTGACCCTGGCCCACCGCATCCGCTTCACGCTCACGCTCAACGCTCGCGAGGCGATGCACCTGATCGAGCTGCGCAGCCAGCCGCAGGGGCACGAGACCTACCGGGTCGTCGCGCAGGAGATGCACCGCCTGATCGGCGACGAGGCCGGCCACAGGATGATCGCCGAGATGATGCGGTTCGTGGACCGCTCGAGTCAGGCGGCCGGCCGGCTGGCGGCCGAGCGGCGCCAGGAGGAACGGGCGGCGCGGCGCGCACACGATAGATTGGGCTTGTGAGCGACGAGAACGGTCCGCGGTTGGGGGGCATGGCGCTCGCCAACGGGCTCCTGGTCCACGGGCCGACCCACTGGGTCGCCGCCGTCCGCAACTCCGACGGCCAGGTCACCGTCGCATCAGGCCGCAAGCCCCGGCTTGCGCGCGGACCGCTCGCCGAGATCCCGCTGGTGCGCGGCGTACTGCGTATCGCGGAGGCACTCGCGGTCGTCCCGGCGGCGCGGCGCGGCACGCCGGGCGCACGTCTGGCCATGGAGAACCTGGCCGTCATCGTCGCGATGTTGGGCTCGACCACCGTCACGGCGCTCGCCCGCCGACGGATGCGCTCGATCGTGGGC
>JBKKDD010000255.1:0-2656 GCA_046708705.1 Miltoncostaeaceae bacterium
CTCTTGGCCTTGTTGGCCTGGTAGATCTCCGAGGCGGGGTCGTCCCCCACCTGGATGCCGCCCAGGCCCGGTTTACGACCGTGGGCGGCCAGAAACGCCGCCGCGCCCTCGGCCACCAGTGCCCGCCGCGCCAGGCCCGAGGCCTTGCCATCGATGATCGTCGCGCTCACCCGTGCTCCCCCGTCGTGTACGTGGTCACCCCGCAGCCACTTTGCGCATCGGCGCGGCGCCCGCGATCAGCCGCCGCTCCGACCCGTCCCGCATGAAATGCACCAGCACCAGCTCACCGCCCTGCTCGATGCCGGTGACGACCCCCTCGCCGAACGTCGCGTGCACGACCTCGTCGCCGGTGGCGAGCCCGGGCACGACATCGGCCGCGTCGATCGCGGCCGGCCGGGTGGCGACGCCGCCCGCCTCCAGGCAGTCGGGCGGAATCTCGGCCAGGAACCGCGACGGGATCCGCCAGTCGCGACCGCCGAAGAACGAGCGACTGCGCGCGTGGATCAGGACCAGGCGCGTGCGCGCCCGCGTGACCCCCACGTAGAACAGGCGTCGCTCCTCCTCGAGCTGCGCCGGCGTCTCCGAACGCTGGTGCGGGAACAACCCCTCCTCCAACCCGACGATCGCCACGCGCTCGTACTCGAGCCCCTTCGCGTTGTGGATCGTCATCAGCGTGACGCGACCGGAGCCGGTGTCGAGGGCATCCGCGTCGGCGTACAGGGAGATCTCCTCCAGGAACCCCTCGAGCGACGGCTCGTCGGCACGGCTGTGGTAATCGGCGCCCACCCGGACGAGCTCCTCGATGTTCTCGAGCCGCCCCTCGGACTCGATCGTGTTCTCGGCCGCGATCACGGCGCGCAGGGAGGTCCGGTCCAGCACCTCGTCGATCAGCCGGTCGACCGGCACCCCCGCCCGCGCGGCGTTGCGCACGTCGGCGATCAGGCTGCCCAGGGTTGTGAACGCCGCGCGCTGCGCCGCCTGCAGCCCGTCCACCCGGTCGACGTCGGCCAGGGCGTCGGTCAGCGGCACGCCGTTGCGCGCCGCGTAGTCGGCGAGCTTGGCGACCGCGCCCGGCCCCAGGCCGCGCTTGGGCGTGGTGACCATCCGGGCGAAGCTGATCTCGTCGGCGGGGTTCGCGGCGACCCGGAGGTACGCGAGCAGGTCCTTGATCTCGGCGCGCTCGTAAAACCGCGGCCCGCCGACGATCTGGTACGGGATCGCCGAGCGCACCAGCATGTCCTCGATCGCCCGGCTCTGAGCGTTGGTGCGGTAGAAGACGGCGATGTCGGCCAGCGAAGCACCGTCGTCGACCGCCCGGTTGACCTCACCGACCACCACCCGCGCCTCCTCGCGCTCGTCGCGGCACTCGATCATCGCGATCGGCTGGCCGTCCCCGGCGTCGGTCCACAGCGCCTTGGGATGGCGCTTGCGGTTGCGGGAGACCACGGCGTTGGCGGCGCGCAGGATCGTGCCGGTGGAACGGTAGTTCTGCTCGAGCGCGATCACCGTCGCGTCGGGGTAGTCGCGCTCGAAGTCCAGGATGTTGCCGACGTCGGCGCCGCGCCATGAGTAGATGCCCTGGTCGTCGTCGCCCACCACCATGACGTTTCGCTGCGGCTCGCCGAGGACACGCACCAGGCGGTACTGCGCGTGGTTGGTGTCCTGGTACTCGTCGACCAGGACCTGCGTGAACCGGTGCTGATAGCGCTCGCGCACGGCGGCGTTGCCCTCCAGGAGCTGCACGGTCAGCATGAGCAGGTCGTCGAAGTCCATCCCCTGGTTGGCCCGCAGCCGATCCTGATAGCGGCGGTACAGACGCACCACGAGCTCGTCGGCGAACGACTCGATGACGATGTCGTCCGGGCCCCTGAGGTGGTTCTTGGCGTCGCTGATCAGCCCGAGCAGCGCGCGTGGCGGGTAGCGCTTGGGGTCGATCTCCTCGTCGTCGTAGCAGCGACGCATCAGCCGCTGCTGATCGGCCGCGTCGAAGATCGCGAAGCTGCGCTCGTACCCGACGTCGGGCGCGTCGCGTCGCAGGATCCGCACGCACGCCGAGTGGAACGTCGCCGCCCAGATCGCCCGCACCTGCGGCCCGACGAGCGTCTCGAGCCGCTCGCGCATCTCCCCCGCCGCCTTGTTGGTGAACGTGATCGCGATGATCTCGTGCGGCGACACCCCGCGCGTCTCGATCAGGTGGGCGATCCGGTGGGTCAGCACCCGCGTCTTGCCGCTCCCGGCGCCCGCGAGCACCAGCAGGGGTCCATCTCCGTAGAGCACGGCGTCGCGTTGCGGCGGGTTCAACCCGGCGAGGAGGTCAGCCACCCGTGAAGCGTATCGGAGCCGCACGGACGCCCGGGCGCGACGAACGCCGGCCGACCCGCGCCGTACGTGTACATATGCAACGCGGTTGAGCCGGGCCCGTGGATTCAACCGGGGAAACTCCGTAACGACCGGGGTTCGCATCTGGACATGACGAAGATCCAGCGCTTTGCCCATCTCGCGGCCATCCTGCAATCCGACGCGCCTGACAGCGGTCGGGCTGGGAAGCGTCAGCGTCTCGACGATGGAGTCCTCGAAGAAATGCAGCTCGTCAAGGCCGACGACCTCATAGCCCTCGGCGAAGCGGCGCACCTCGTCGGCGCTCAAGGCGTTGACC
>JBKKDD010000256.1:0-14433 GCA_046708705.1 Miltoncostaeaceae bacterium
GACGAGCGCCGCGTCCAGCCCGTCGCGCGTCGCGCCCGCGCGGAGCGCCCCTGCGAGCGGCCCGTCGCCGACGAAGGCCACGAGCGCGGTCGGATGGGCGTCGCGGACGAGCCGGAACGCCTGCAGCAGGCGCAGCGGGTTCTTGCGTGCGGTGAGGCCGCCGACCGCGAGCACCAGCGGTCCCGCAGCGGGCAGGCCCAGCCGGGCCCGGGCGATCCCGCGATCGGCAGGCTGGAACCGGGTCAGGTCGACGCCCATGTGGGCGACGTGCACGGGCGGCAGCCGTAGTCCGGACGCGCGAAGCTCGCCGGCCAGGTACTCGCTGACCGCGATGATCGAGGCGGCGTCCCGCACCCCGGGGGCGGTCAACGTCCGTGTCAACGGGCTCGCGAGGTTGCGGACGTCGCGCCCGTGGGCTGTGATGACCCATGGGCGCCCCAGCAACCGACCGCTCGCCGCAGCGATGGCCCCCGTCGGGAAGAGGTAATGCGCGTAGATGACGTCGACCTGGCGCGTTCCTCGGACGGATCGGGTCGCCAGGCCCGCGTACTTGACCGGGGTCCGCAGCGCGCCTCGGGCCCGTGAGTCGATGACGGCGCGCTGGACGTGGTGGCCGGCGCGTACGATGGCGTCGCACATCACCTCGACGAACGCGCCGTAGTCGGGGTCGCCCTCACCCGGGTACATGTTGCTCAGGCACAGTATGCGCAGGGGGGCGTCGTTCACCAGATAATCATCCCGCCGCGGGAGCGACCACCGGCATCTGCCGTGTGGCCTCGTGGGCGTCGGCCACCCGCGTCGCTCCGACGGCCACCCCGATCGCGGCGAGCGTCCACACGTACGGGTCCTCGAACAGCGCCGAGTACAGCAGGCTATGGACGACGATGCCGATCAGGATCGCCATGATCGTCCACTGGACGGCGCCGTCCTCGCCGGGGGTTCGGCGCGAGCCCCGCCACAGGACGACGGTCCCCGTCGCGAGCAGTCCGAGGAACAGCGCGAAGCCGATCACCCCGAGCTCCGCCAGGACCGTGACCGGGGCGGTGTGCGAGATGAACACGCGCGTGCGCACCGCCTGCTTGCGCGGCAGCGTGCTCTCGTACTCCTGCGAGAACGCGCCCAGGCCGACGCCCCGCACCGGCGCGGTCTTCCACAGATCGACGCCGCCCTCGACCAGCCGCAGACGTCCTTCGCCGCTGCTCGCCAGGCGCTCCAGCGACGTCACCTTGCCGCGGACGTTGCCGTTGAGCGCGACCGCGGGGCCGCCGACGAGCACGAGCGCGCCCAGACCCACCAGGACGGTGCGCCGCCAGCCGAACGCACGGAACGCGAGGAGGGTCACCGCCACCATCATCCCCAACGCGCTGGAGCGCGAGAACGTCACGACCAGACCGGCCGCCAGCACCAGCGCGATCGCGCCCAGGACCGCCAGCCGCCGCCCGCGATTGGCGACCAGCGCGTACGCGCTCGTGACGACCAGCGCCAGCATCAAGTAGCGCCCGAGGATGTTGGGGTCGTAGAAGATCCCGTTGGCCCGGAAGAACCGGTTGTAGACGTTGCCCTGCTCCAACGTGTCGTTCCACCAGATGGTTCGTGTGGCGTATTGCGCCACGGCGATCCCGGCGATGCCCGTGGCCATGGTGAGCGTGGTGATGACGACCGCGCGCAGCGGGTTTGCGGCGAGCCCCCACCAGTTGAGGACGAGCCGGAACAGGATCACGAACGGAATGTAGAAGAACACCGCCTTGACGGTGCCCTCCTGCATGTCGGCGCTCCACCAGATCGCCGCGAGCGAAAAGGCGGTGAACAGCGCGATCGGGATGTCGATGCCCGATCTGCGGTCCACGGCGTCGCGCAGCGTGCCGCGCGCGCGTCCCCATACCCAGGCGAGGATGCCGATGCCGATCACCCAGTACAGGGGGACGAGCAGGTTGCCGCTGCGGTCGCCGCCGAGCGACACCGGCACGCGGATCGGAAGCGCGATCGCGACGAGCACGAGCCAGATCACCGGGCGCCGGATGCACAGGCGGGCGACGAGCATGCTGACGATCAGCCCGCCGACCACGGCCCCCGCGGCGATTCCCGCCCGCGCCGGGGAACCCAACCGCTCGCCGAGCTTGTCCAGGTCGCTCCGCGAGACCAGGCTCCCCAGCAGCAGCAGCCAGGACGCGACGGTGACCGCCAGGCCCCCCGCCATCCGTGCGGTCCCCGGGGTACGTCGCCGGCCCGGGATCAGCATGGCGAGGACGCCGGCAGCCGCGCCCACCGCGGCGACGGCCTGGAACGACTCGACGTCCGTCATGGCCGCAGCGGGATCAACGCCCGCCCCGTATCGGTGGTCGCGACGACCCACAGGTTCGCTGCCGCGATCTTGCGCGGCAACTGGATCCGGATCGCGCCGGCCGGGCCGCGCGCCTGCGCGCCGACCCGGGCGCCCAGGATGGTCGTCGCCTCGCCGGGATCACCGGCGCGCCGGAAGATCGCCAGGTGCACGCGCGTCGCCGGCGGGATCGCCGAGCCATCGGGACGGCGAAGCCGGACGCGCACCCGCGTGCCGAGTCGCGGGCGCGCCGGGATCAGCACGCCGATCAGATGCCCGACCCAGCACGTCGCCGATCGCTCGGAGCGGTTGCCGGGTCCGTCGCGCAACGTGGCGCGCACGATGTAGATGCCCGGGGCGGTGGCCGACCCGTCGGCGGCCTTGCCATCCCAGTTCCACAGGCTGGTCTCGCCCGCGGCGACCTGCTTGGGCCCGAACCGCGCGATCGCCGGTGTCCCAGCCTCCCGCAGCACCTCGATGGCGATCGTCCCGCGGTCCAGCGCGGTGGCGGCGACGCGGCACTCGCCCTCCCCCGGGCCCACGAGCACCGCGGAGTCCACTGCGATGGTGCCGAGGGGCGGCGCCTGGCGGTCCAGGATGACCGAGCGGCTCTTGTTCCACTTCTTGCGGCCGGAGGATGCCCGCAGCACCACCTTGTACCGGCCGTCCGGTGCAGGTCGGCCCTGGTCGTCGGTCCCGTCCCAGTCCAGTGACACGATGCCCCTGGGTCGCCCGTCGGCGATCAGCTTCTTGACGCGGGCGTCGTCGGTGTCCCGGATCTCGACGTCGACTTGGCTCGCCTCGCTCAGCCTGACCGCGACGCGCGCGATCTCGCGGGTACCGTCGCCCGTCGGGCTGAACTGCTTCGTCGTTTGAAACCTGGTCACGATGGGCGGCGGCGTCGGGAACGCGAACGGCACCAGGAACACCCCCAGCCCGACCGCGAACAGAACGATCAGCCCGACTGCGACCAGGCGTCGCGGGCGAGTGGCGCCGGCCGATGTGGGCGGGGGGTTCTCTGCGGGTTGGCTCATGTGCTGGGAGCGGGAGGCGGTGTGGCCGTCAGCCCGATCTGATCTTCGACGCCCGTCCCCCAGGTCCGCCCCCGCGGGCGTCGGTCACGACGGCAGTGCCCATTTCGCAGACAGCGGCGTCGAGATCGCGAGCGCCCGGAACCGTGCGAACGACGGTTTCTTGGTCAGATCGGCGCGGAACAGTCCCGCGGGCCAGTTGCGGTGGTCCTGCATATTGAACCAGATGACCAGCTCCACCCGGGGGTTTCTGGCGGCGACCTTGTAGGTCAGGTCGACCCATTTGGCCTGCTGGGCCTCCGAGGCGAAGTAGCGGTGATATGGCGAGTAGCTGGTGGTGTACCCGGTCTCGCTGATGATGAGCGGCATCCGGCCCGTGGGATGCATCCGGTCGAGCAGCCGCGTGAGCCCGGGCAGGTTGCGCCACGAGGGGAAGAACGCGGCCTTATTGGGCGGGCCCACCGGGTACAGGTGCTGTGCCCACATGTCGAACGGCATCCTCCGCCCGCCGCCGAGCTCCTTATGCAGCAGTCGCGTGAACTCGAACGTGCCGATCGTGGTGATCGCGTTCTTGCACCCCCCGGACTCCTGCTTGGTCGATCCGGTCTCGCCCGCCACGATCAGCACCTTGCGGTTGACCGCCCGGATCTTGGGCGTGCTGGCCCGCAGCAGATTGGCGTAGGCCTTCGGCGAGGCCGGGACCCACTTCGCTCCGACCCGCCTGCACTGCGGAAACGTGAACAGATAGATGTTCGGCTCGTTGCGCACGCTGATGGTCTTGATCGCCGGCAGCGTGCCGCCGCCCGGGGCGGGGTACGAGCCGTTGTAGCGGCCCGCCACCGCCGCCGCGAACGCGGCGCCGTCGGCGATGTTCGGCGACGCGTTCCACTTGCCGCTGGGCGATGCCCATGGCGGCGTGCCGTTGAGGGTCACCATTGTTCCCACGCCGCGCGCACGGAGGTTGCTGATCATCCGGTCATAGCGCGACCAGTCGTAGGCGGGATCGGACGGGTTCTCCGGGTTGGCCGGGCGCATCGGGGCGACGTGGTTCCAGTCGAGGCCCAGGCGCGTGTACTTGACGCCGGTCGAGGCGATCAGGTCGGTCCGCGCGTCGATCAGCGCAGGGTCGGTCAGGTGGAAGACCAGATCGTCCTCGATGGCCACGACAGGGGTGGCGGTGGCGGGGACGGCGCCGACGGCGGCTGCCAGGGCAACCAGGACCAGGGAGACAACACGGCTCTTCACGACCCACCTCCGATCGAGTGGGCGCCGGGTGGCTGGAGCACCGACGTGACGAGGATCGCCGTCTTGCGCGTCGCCTTGCCGCGCACGCGCACGGTCCGGCGCTCGGCGATCGCCACACGGCGCCCGTCCGTCGCCAGAGCGGCGGCGCGGCTCTTCAGGCGCAGCAGCACGCGCGTCCGGCCGGGGACGCTCTGGCGCACCGTGGCGCCGGTGCTGAATGCGACCGTGCGGTCACCGACCGCCGACAGCTCAGGTGCGCGCGTGCCGCGCCAAATGACGGTCCGGCGCCACTCGGGCGCGTCGTGGCGCACGAGCTCGAACCCGGTCGCGGTGCGCACGAGGGCGACGGCCATCGTGCGGGTGATATGTAGGCGGCTGACGACGCCAGGCTGCGGCGGCAGCGTCTGGCCGCCGAACAGCTCGTAGGCGCCGAGCGCGGTGGTGCGCAGAAGGATGGTGCGCCGGGTCGCGGCGTCAACGGTGGCGACGATACCGGGCGCCATCGCGACCGCCGCCGGCGTGTCGCCGCCCAGCGGTCCGGCCAGGCGGAGCGTGAACGGCTGTCCCGGCCGGTCGGACACCGTGTAGCTGACCAGTGTGTGCGAGCCGTTGGGGTTGCGCAGGACGTAGCGTGCGACGGGTCCGTCCAGCGTCGCGGCGATCGCGCGCGGCCCGTTGACCCTGCCGTCGGCCTCGAGCGGCAGGTCGCGCGGCTCGCTCGTGCAGCAGAAGAGGACCTGCGGCGGGAAGTTGGCGCCGTTCACGACGACGACGTACCGCCCCGTGGTGTCACCCGCGATCGACCCGACCCGCGTCTTGCCGGCACTCGTGCGGAAGATGATGTCCTCGGTGACGCGGCCGCTCAGCCGGTTGCCGTTGAGCGCCAGCCGGAACGTGTCGGTGCGGAAGACCGTGAACCCGCCGGGGCGGATCACCGGCGCGCTGGACGACCCCAGCACGACGTTGGCGCCCGACACCCCCAGCGTGACGTCGGGCCAACCGCCGATCAGGCGCTGGCTGGGCGCGGCGGGGGCGGGGCCGGCGAGCGTCCCGGCACATGCGGCGGCCAGGACGAACGGCACGATGCGTGGCCTCAGCCTGAATCCACCGCCTCTCGCGGCGCGGATGCGCGCGGCTCGCCGTCGCCATGCGGGTCCGGGGTCAACCCGAAGGATGCACCCTGCGGGTGCTCCCCCGCACCCGCCAGGCTCGGCGCCCGCACGCCCCGCATCCACGATTGTCGGCGGCTTCAGGCTTCTCAGTGGATCTTCTCCGTGTCTCGTAGGCGGGTGACGACGTCACCCAGCAGGGCTTCGCTCTCCGCGGCCCGATCGGGCGCGGCGAGCGGCGTCATGTTGGTCAGCTGGACGTGGCGGGCGCCCGCGTCAACGAAACGCTGGACGGACGCCGCGACCTCGTCGGGTGAGCCGTGGATGACGGTGTCGCGGACCACCTCGTCGGGCACCTTGGCCGCCAGCGCGAGGGCCTCGTCGCGGCCGTAGCGGGTCGGCAGGAAGCTCGTCAGGCCGAACGCCCCCGCCCCCAGGGGGTGGTCGGCGCCGCGCTCCGCATAGGCCTCGGCAGGGCGGGTCAGCGCGATGAACCGCATCAGGAATGACTCATCGATGATCCGCGTGGTCGTCTGGCGGTCGTCGGCCAGCACGACGCGCGCGTACAGCCCAGGCGTCACCGCGTCCTGCGTCCGTCCGGCCGCGCGCGCCGCCTCCTGCACGCGCTCCAGCATTCCGGCGTAGGCGACGGGATCGGTCGCGAGCGGGAGCCAGCCGTCGGCGGTGCGGCCCACCAGCTCGAGGCCGCGAGGGCGGTGCGCCGCGACCCACACCGGCGGTGGGAGCGCGCCGTGTGGCCGGAGCCCGAGCGTCATCTGGCGCAGGGTAGTGAATTCGCCGTCGAAGTCGATCGGGTCGGGTGTGTCGAACAGCGCCCGGATGACGGCGAGCCCCTCCGTCAGCCGGGCGAGCGGCCGGGCGTTGTTCATCCCGACCGGATGCAGGTTCAGCGACTCACCCGATCCGACTCCCAGGATGAACCGACCGCCGCTCAGGTGGTCCAGGGTCAGCGCGGTTTGGGCCAGCACCGCGGGATGGCGCCGCACCAGGTCGGTCACGCCGACCCCCAGGCGCATGTTTGTGGTCACGCCGGCCGCGGCGGCGATCACGGGGAAGGGGTCGAACCAGACGTGGGGGTTGGCCTGGCCCGTCGCCTGCGCCACGAGATCCGGCGTCCAGATGGACGTCGGGAACCAGTGCAGGAAGTGGTCGGCCCACCAGACCGCGTCGAAACCTTGCTCCTCGCGGCGCCGTGCGGCGGCTAGGGCGGCCTCGGCCGGCGGCCTGACCATGCCCATCGCGGAGATCTCGAGGCGCGGCGGGGTCGGCATCCGCGCAAGGGTAGCCGAGCCCGCGTGCGAGCGACCGCGACGGGGGGTACGGGGTTCGAGATGTGACGTGCCTGCCTGCGCTGACAGCCGTGCTTCGCGGATGGTGGCTAATGGGGAGGCGGGGTGGCGCGGCGGATCACGGCCAGGGGAGGGCTGGCTTCGCCAGCCCGCCACCAGGATCCGAGTCGCGGAACGCCCCAGGAGGGGTCCGCGGGGAGGGCCCGCCCCCCGTTAGCCGCCCAGCCCGGCCAGGATGACCGGCAGGATGTCCTTCTGCAGATCCTCGACGGTGCCGGCGCCGGAGGGCGTCGCGACGTCGGGTGACTCGGCCGGCGTCGCGGTCATCGTGGCGACGACGTCCAGGCCGTCGAGCCCGCTCGAGGCCCTGGTGTCCTCGTCCAGAACCGCGGTGACGTGGATCTTGAAGCGGTGCAGTTGCTTGTCCTCGCGCCCGACCCACAGCTCGACCTCGGCCCGCGTGACCATCTTCTGGAGCTGCTTGGTGGCGTCGGTGATCTTGGTGGCGTCGATCGGGCCCGTCGTCGTCGAGCCGAACGACTGCGCGATTCGCGCGATCGCCGCGACGAGCGCCGCCATGTCCACGTCCCCGGTGACGTGGTCGGTCGCGATGCCCTCGACTTCCTCCGTGCCCGCGACGGCGATGTTCTCCATGAGGTCGCTCGGGTCACCGAGGGCCGCCATGAGCTTGGTCGGGTCGATGTCCTTCGCGTCGCCGGTGTTCTTGAGCGCGTCGGCGGGCAGCGCGTACCACTTGTCGTTGAGCTGCAGGAAGGCGTCGTCACCCGTCGTGCGCACACCGCCGGAGAGCGTGATCTTGCCGGCCTTGACGCCGAACCTGAGGTCGGCGGTCTTCTTGGCCCCGTCGACCGGCCCGGACAGGTCGATCGCGATCGCGCCGTCGCCCAGGATCGCCGCGACCATCGGATCCTTCGGCGTGCCCTCGAGCGTCACGCCGACCGACACGGCCGAGGGTTGCGACGGTGACGACGGCCAGCAGACGTGAACGCACGGAGTTCTCCTCGGAAGCGATGACGGCCAGGGGATCCGCAGTGCGCGGAATGAGACACCGCCGGCCCGCCCGTGAGAATGGTTCGTCGCGCGTCAGGGAACCCGCGTACCTCAGGTATCGGTCAGATACCGGCTGAGCTTGACTCGCCTGACTGAGGTGGTGGATGGTCGCCGCCGCGTGTCTGCGCGACCGCGTGCTCGGCGACCGGGGCGATCACCGCCCACCCGTCGGCGGCGCCGCCCGGCGAGCCCGGCAGGTTGACGATGAGGGTGCCGCGACGGATGCCGGCGAGCCCGCGCGACAACATCGCGCTCGGGACGGTCGCGATCGACGCGGCGCGGATCGACTCGCCTACGCCCGGCACCAGGCGCTCGCAGACCGCGGCCGTGGCCTCGGGGGTACGGTCGGTCGGGGTCAGCCCCGTCCCGCCCGTCGTGAGTACGAGGTCCACCGCGGGGTCGTCGCAGAGCGAGCGTAAGAGCTCGGCGAGCGCGTCCTCGCCGTCGGGGACGACCCGGCGGTCGATCACCGTGTGCCCGGCCCGCCCGGCCAACTCGACCAGCAGGTCCCCGGAGCGATCCGGGTAAACCCCCGCGGCCGCCCGGGTCGAGACCGTGACGACGGCGACGTTCACGGGGAGGGGCCGAGAGCGCGCTTGGTCTTCTCCAGCAGTCGGATCCGCAGGATCTCGACACCGCGGTCGACGCCCTTGACCATGTCGTAGACTGCGAGCGCGGCGACGCCCGCGGCCGTGAGCGCCTCCATTTCGACCCCGGTCTTGGCGGAGGTCTCGACGGTGGCGACGATGGTGACCAGGCCCCGGTCCACGGCGGTCGCGACGTCCACCGTCACCCGCTCGATCGGCAGAGGGTGGCACAGGGGGATCAGATCGGACGTGCGCTTGGCGGCCATGATACCGGCGACGCGGGCGACGGCGGCGGCGTCGCCCTTGGGCAGCGTGCCCTCGCTGATCGCCCGAACGGCGTCGACGCTCATCGTGACCTCGGCCTGCGCGCGTGCCGTGCGGACCTGCACGGGCTTGTGGCCGACGCCGACCATCCGGGCGTGGCCGTGCTCGTCCAGGTGGGACCTGTCGTCGCTCACCGGGACCGCTTCGTTTTGGCCGGGGCGGCCTTGCCCAGCTTGCGCGCGATGTCGGCCTGCTGGGCGGCCAGCCACTTGGTCACGTCGTTCTCGATGACGATCCGCCGCATCTGCTCCGCGCGGCTCGCGCGCTCCTCAGGGTCCATGGTCAGCGCTTCGTACAGGGCGGCGGCCTGGGACTCGACGTCGAACGGGTTGACGGCCAGCGCGAACGAGCCGATCTCCTCGTGGACCCCCGCGTTCTCGGAGAGGATCACCACCCCGTCGCGCTGGTTGACGATCGGGGCCTCCTTGGCCACCAGGTTCATCCCGTCGAACACCGGGTTGACCATCAGCACGTCGTAGTGCTTGTAGATCGCGACCGCGCGCGCCAGGTTGCTCTCGAAGCGCAGGTCGATGGGCATCCAGTCGGTGTTGCCGTGCTTGGTGTTGATGTGGCTGACCAGGTCGCGGATCTTCTGGATGTACTCCACGTACTCGTCCACGTCTTGGCGCGACGGCTGCAGCATTGCGGTGAAGGTGATCTCCTCGGCGAACTCGGGGTGCTGATCCAGAAACCGGTCGAACGCCTTGAACCCGCGCAGGATGTTCTTGGACAGATCCGTCCGATCGACGCGGCAAACCATGTGCTTGCGACGCCGGCGCAGGACGTGCTCCTCCTCGGCGGCGACCTCGGGACCCTCCGCCATCTTGGTGAACAGCGGACCGTTGATGGAGATCGGGTAGGAGCGGACCCAGACCTCGCGGCCGTCCCACATGACCTGCCGCCGTCGGTAGTCCACCTGGATGTCCAGCAGCTCCTCGCAGCTCATCAGGAAGTTCCGCGCGTAGCGGCGCGTGTGGAACGCGACGATGTCGTTGGCGAGCAGGCCACGCAGGATCGACTCGCGGATGTGCGGGGGCAGGATGCGCCAGGCGTCGGGCTGGGGCCACGGGATGTGCACGAAGAAGTGCAGGAGCGCGTCGGGGCACGCCGCCCGGATGATCCCGGGCGCGACGTACAGGTGGTAGTCGTGGATCATCACCACCGCGTCTTGGCGCTTCGGGAGCTCCGCGATCACCGCCTCGGCGAACGCGTGGTTGGCGGCGACGTACCCGTACTCCCACGCGTCCAACTCCTCGCGTCGGATGTCCGGCGCGTTGGAGAGGTCCCACAGGTAGTGCTGCAGGAACCAGAGTATCGGGTTGGCGATGACGTTGTAGTACGCGTGGTACGTCTCGGCGTCGAGCACGACGAACCGCCCACGCGTGTCGACGCCGATGTCGGGCAGCGCAAACGATCCGCCGCCGGCCTCTTCGGACACCACCGCGTCCTCGGGCGTGATCGCCGCCGAGACCCACAGCGCAGGCGTGTGCTCGATCAGACCCGAGAGCGCGCTGACCAAGCCCCCGCCGCCCCGCGTCAGGGCCCGTGGGCGCCGGGCCCTGCGCTCGAATGTCGCAGGACCGCGGTTTGACACGAGGATCAGGGACTTCATGGTACGGGAGGCCTTCCGACGCCGGGGACGACCACTCTATCCAGCCGCCGTGTGACCACGACCCGGCGTCGCCAGCGCGGGGAGGCGGGCCCTCCCCGAGGACCCCCCCGGGGCCCTCCGCTGACCGGGATCCGTCCCGCCACCTGGCCTCCCCATTGAACACGATCCGCGCTGCACGGTTGTCGGCACACGTCCGGCACGTCACTTCCAGAAACTCGTCACACGTGCTCGGTTCTCGCTCGCCACTCTTCGCGGGAGTCGATGCTCGACGGTCCCCTCTGGCGGCGACGTATGGTCCGTGTGATACCAAGCAGGGTCACGGATCGCCCGTGTCTCCTTTCAAATGCTCAACAGACGCCTCTATCTCCAAGCGTGGCTCGTGGCGCTCGTCGCGCTGCTGGTCGCGTTCCTGACCCTGGAGCCACCACCCGAGGACGTCGAGCCCGACGGGGTCGCGACCTTCATCGCGGCCGACGCGGTCAGGGCCGTCACGGAGTTGACGACGGCTGCGCCCGTGCGCAGCCCGGGGTCGCAGGCCGCCCAGGTCGCCACCGAGTGGGTCAGGGCCCGCTTCGCGGAGATCGATCGGGGCAACCGCGTCGCGGTCCAGCCGTTCACGGCCCGGGCCCGCGGCGAGACCCTGGCGCTCACCAACGTCTTCTTCACGCAGCCCGCGGCCACCGAGGTGCGCTCGCAACGCAACATCCTGATCGTCGGTCGGCGCGACACCCCGCGCGGCGTGTCGGGCGGCGCCTCCAGCACGGCGATGCTCGTCGAGCTCGCCCGCACCACCGCCAAGAGCCGCTTCCGCCACCGGCTGATCTTCCTCTCGGTCGACGGCTCGTCGCTCGGCAACGCGGGTCTGCGCTGGTACCTCAACAGCGTGGAGCGCTCGCGGATCGCCGGGGTGATCGTCCTGGACGCCCCAGCCGAGGGGACCGGGCGTGAGCTGCACGTGTGGTCGGGCGGGGCGGGTCGGCAGGCGCTCGCGCTGCGTCAATTGGCCGAGGACTCGGTGCGCAGCGCCGGGTTCGTGTACAGCCCGCTCCCGTCGATCGGCGAGCAACTCATACGCCTGGCTGCGCCGGAGACACGCGGGGACCAGCGTGCGGCCATCGACCTCGAGATTCCCGCGGTGACGATCTCCGGGCGCGACGAGTCCGTCGGTCAGGCCGATGTTGTTCCACTCGATCCGGTGCGGGTCGACGCCGCCGGGACGGCCGCGCTCCACCTGGTCAACCGCCTGGACGCCATCGAGCGCGCCAGCATCCCCGATGCGGCGCTCGCGTACGCCGGCAAGGTGCTGCGGCCGGCCGTCGGCCGCCTGGCGCTACTCCTGTTCGCGCTCCCGCTTCTGGTGATGGCCCTCGACTCGGCCGCGCGGGTGCGCCGGGCGCGGGTGCGCCTGTCGGTGGGGATGCGCGCCGTCGCGTGGCGGTTCGTCGTGCCGTTTGCGGTGATCCTGCTTGCGCATCTGATGGCGATGCTCGGTGTCCTGCGGGCGCCGAACATCGGGCGGCCCCCGTCGCCGTTGGAAATCGGCTTCGGCACTCGTGCCGTGCTGGTCCTGCTTCTGCTTGCGCTTGTGGCGTTCGTCCTGTGGCTGGCCGTGCGCCCGCGCATCTTCGCCACCGGCGCCAACCCTCCGGCCGAGGCGGCGGGTGCGCTCGTGTGGCTCGGTCTGATCACGCTGGTCGCGTGGTGGCTGACACCGTTCGCGCTGGTCCTGATCCTGCCGGCGGCGCACGCCGCGCTCGCGGCGACGGTCGCGCCCCGGCAGTGGCAGGTCAGCGCACTGGCCGCGCTCGCGCTCGTCGCGCCGCTCGCCGTCGTGCTGACGGCTGCGTCAGATATCGATCGCAACCCCCTCTTTACGATCTGGTATCTGTGCGAGACGTCCGTGTCGGGCGCCCGCGGCCTGGCCGGGCCGGTGCTCGCCGTCCTGGTCGGCGGCTGCGTCTGGTCACTTGGCCGGCTGGTCGTCTTCCGGGCGCGCAAGGGGTTGGTGAAGGGTCGCGACATCCGACACTGGCGCTAGTGCTCTGTCTCACGAATAGGCTTGCGATCTGGCGGCTGCAAACTCCGCCGGATTTGGCTCGTTCGTCGGGGAGCATTCGGCTCGGGAGCTGTGTCCTCACCTTTGCCCATACTGTTCAGTATGGGCCGCAGGCTGCGTCCTTGTCCGGCGGGTTTTTCGCTCGCCAAATCATCAAGCTATTCGTGAGACAGAGCACGAGCTTGCCCTGAGCAAGCTCGTCTGACCGGAGGGGGCTCCATGCAACCGCCCAAGCAGCGTGATGCGGACCGCTCTCGGGCCGCCATCCTGGACGCGGCCGAGTCCCTGTTCGCCGAGCGCGGCTTCGAAGCCATCACCATGGCGCAGATCGGCGCCGCCGCCGGGGTGTCGCGCGGGACGCCCGGCTACTTCTTCGGGACCAAGGAGGCCCTGTACCGGGTCGTGGTCGGGCGTGCGGCCGCGACCATGCGGATGCTGGCCGAGACGCTGCGTGTGCGCGACGCCGTCGGCGCACGCGATCCCGCGCAACGTGTCGGCGAGACCGTCGACGCGTTCCTGTCGCTCCTCGTGTCGCGCTCCTCGCTGGTGCGGCTCATCGACCGCGAGCACGGCATCGTCGCGGGCGAGCCGCACGCCGAGGCGCTGCGCGATGCGCTGCAGGGCCTCGGCCCCGACCGCGACCGCGTCGCGCTGATCACGCTGGCGCTGTGCTGGTTCCCCGTCGCCCACCCGGACACGGCACGATTGCTCGGCGTCGATCCCGACGATCCCGGCTTCGCCGAGGTGTGGCGCGCCGAGGTCGTCGCGTCGCTGGGACAGATCATCGGCCCCGACGCTCCCGCCGCCGCAGTCGAGGTCCGAACACCCCAGGCGGACGAGCCCGTACCACCGTCCGCGCACGCCGCGCACGCCGCGCACGCCGCGCCCGCCGCGCCCGCCGAGCCCGGCGCCAAGAAGCCGAAGAAAAAGAAGAAGAAAAAGCCACGCTGACGCGAGCTGGCGCGAAACGTTCACGCTGCCCAGGTGCCGTTTCGGGCGGGCGTCAGCCGATGCGAGTGATCCGGACGGGGTCGCCGGGGGACACCGTGCGGCGCTGCTCGATCAGGGCGAGGGCGGTGGCGCCGAGCATCGAGTCGATGCGGTGTGAGCGCTGGTCGCCGGTCGGAGTCGCCACGGGGCCGCTCGCGCCCGGCTCCAGCCGGCAGCGCACGGCGTGCGCACGGCCCTCGGCTGCGGGCCACCCCGTACCGGCCGTCGCGATCTCCCACACCGGCGCCGCGGTTGAGCGCCCGGCGCGTGCGCGGACGGCGGGCTCGGCGATCAAGGCCGAGCACACGAGCGCCGAGGCCGGGTTGCCGGGCAGGGCGATCACCGGCACGTCACCGGCCAGGCCGAACGCGACCGGCTTGCCCGGCTTCAGGTCGATCCCCCAAAACCGCGGCTGAACGCCGAGCTCGGCCAGGTTCGTCCGGACCAGGTCGCGCTCGCCGACCGATACGCCCGCGCAGGTCACCACGACGTCCGCGTCCAGGGCGTCTTCCAGCAGGCCGCGGAGCGTGACGTCGTCGTCGGCGGCGATGCCGAGCTGACGGACCGTCGCCCCGGCACGCGCGTGTGCCCACCCGAGCGCCGTGGAGTTGGCGTCGCGGATCTGCGCCGGTCCTGGCATCGCGGCGGGCGGCACCAACTCCGAGCCGGTTGCCAGGATCGTGACCCTCGGGCGGCGGAACACCCGGACCTGGACGGCGCCGATGGCGGCCAGCACGGCGCCCGCGGCCGGGTCCAGCGCGATGCCGGCGGTCAGGGG
>JBKKDD010000257.1:0-23054 GCA_046708705.1 Miltoncostaeaceae bacterium
GCCGCATTCCGCCCGAGTACGTCTTGACGACTCGGCCCGCCGCCTCGCCCAGTCCGTACGCATAGCACGCGTCGGGCGCCACGAAGGCCGGAGGCGAAATCCAGCCGCAGCCAGCGTCTGAGTGGCCCGCAGGGTCGCGAAGAGGCGCCCAAGAGCCGTGGTGAATGCGGTGTATTGCCAGCCCCGATCGACGTTTGAGTCGCCCGAATGGGGGCTCATAGGCCGCCCACGTGCCGTGTCGAGCGGGGCGACTGGTCCGCCACTCGGTAGGTTTCCGGGGTGAGTGCACCCCCGAACCGCTTCGATCCTGCGGAGGCTGAGCCGCGCTGGATGGCCAGGTGGCTGGAGTCCGGGGCCCTGCGCGGAGATCCGCAGAGCGGGCGCGAGCCGTATGTCATCGCGATCCCGCTGCCCAACGTCACCGGGTCGCTCCACATGGGCCACGCGCTCAATAACACGATGCAGGACGTCCTGATCCGCCGCCATCGCATGGCCGGACGCGAGGCCGAGTGGATCTGCGGGACCGACCACGCAGGCATCGCGACGCAGGCGGTCGTTGAGAAGATGCTGGCCGCCGAGGGCATCAACCGCAGGGATCTGGGACGCGAGGCGTTCTTGGAGCGGGTGTGGGCCTGGAAGGAGCAGTCCGGCGGCGAGATCATCGCCCAGCAGAAGCGCCTGGGCTGCACGCTCGACTACTCACGCGAGCGCTTCACGCTGGACGAGGGGTACGCCGAGGCCGTGCTGCGGGTCTTCGTCGCGCTGTACGAGAAGGGCTACATCTACCGCGACCGCTACATGGTCAACTGGGACCCCGGGCTCGGCTCGGCCGTCTCGGACCTGGAGGTGGAGGACCGCGAGGTCACCGACACACTCGTCTCGATCGCCTATCCGCTGAGCGACGGGACCGGCGAGGTCGTCGTCGCGACGGTCCGCCCCGAGACCATGCTCGGCGACACCGCCGTCGCCGTGAGCCCGTCCGACGAGCGCTACGCCCACCTGATCGGCCGGACCGTCACGCTGCCGCTCGCCGGGCGCACCCTCCCGAACGTCGCCGACGAGTACGTGGACCCCGCGTTTGGCACGGGCGCGCTCAAGGTTACGCCCGCCCACGATCCCAACGACTTGGAGATCGCCCGCCGCCACGGTCTGGACGAGATCAGCGTCATCGGCGAGGACGGACGCATGACCGCGCTCGCCGGCCCCGGCTACGCAGGCCTGACACCGCTCGACTGCCGCGCCAAGGTGATCGCCGACCTGCGCGCGCTCGACGCACTGCGCGCGGAAGAGGAGTACACGCACAGCGTCCCCTACTCCCATCGAAGTGGCGAGCGCATCGAGCCGCTGCTCTCCCTGCAGTGGTTCTGTGACA
The DNA here is from genome assembly GCA_046708705.1 of Miltoncostaeaceae bacterium. Classification (GTDB taxonomy): domain Bacteria; phylum Actinomycetota; class Thermoleophilia; order Miltoncostaeales; family Miltoncostaeaceae; genus CALMEC01. Next base: position 1,373 of record JBKKDD010000257.1, read on the forward strand.
TGACCAAGCTCGCCGAGCCGGCGATCGCGGCGGTCCGTGACGGGCGGGTGCGGTTCACGCCGGAGCGCTTCGGCCGCGTCTACCTGGACTGGATGGAGAACATCAGGCCGTGGTGCGTCTCGCGGCAGTTGTGGTGGGGGCACCAGATCCCCGTCTGGTATCGCGGAGACCAGATCCACGTCGACACGAGCCCGCCCGACGGCGACGGCTGGGAGCGCGACCCCGACGTGCTCGACACCTGGTTCAGCTCGGCGCTGTGGCCGTTCGCCACCCAGGGCTGGCCCGAGCCGACCCCCGAGCTCGCCCGCTTCTATCCCGGCCACGTGCTCGTCACCGGGCGCGACATCATTTTCCTGTGGGTCGCGCGCATGGTGATGATGGGCATCGAGTTCGCCGGCGACATCCCGTTCAGTGACGTCGTGATCAACCCGATCATCCAGGCGCACGACGGGCGGCGGATGAGCAAGAGCCTCGGCACCGGCATCGACCCGCTCGAGTTGATCGACCAGCACGGCGCCGACGCCGTGCGGTTCGGGCTCCTGCTGATGGCGAGTACCCAAGACGTGCGGTTCAACGAGCAACGCGTCCTGCAGGGGCGCCAGCTCGCGACCAAGCTCTGGAACGCGACGCGCCTGGTCGTCGATCGTAGCGGGCGCGCAGGGATCGCCGCGCCGCCGCTCACGACGCTGGGGGACCGCTGGATCGGCGACGTCCTCGCGGATGCCGTGGTCACCGCCGATCGTCTGCTCGCCGAGTACGACTTCAGCGCGCTCGCCGACCTGCTCTACCGCACCATCTTCGACGCGTTCTGCGATTGGTACCTGGAGCTTCTGAAGGTCGGCGAGGCCACCCCCGAGGTCGGCGGCTACGTCCTGGAGCAACTGCTCGCGCTCGCCGCCCCGCTCATGCCGTTCGTCACCGAGGAGTGCTACAGCCAGTTGCCCGGCGCCGCTCCTGAGGGGCTTCTGCGCCACCCCCTCGCGACTGCGCCGTGGCCTGCGGACGAGCAGGCACGGCGTCAGGGCGGGCACCTGATCGAAGCCGTGACCGCGCTGCGCGCGTTCAAGGCCGAGAACGGCATCAAGCCCCGCGAGCCGCTGACCGTCACGCTCGAGGAGCGCGTGCCGTTCGACCTGCCTCGGCATGCGGTGGCGGCGCTGGCCCACGTCACGTGGACCGAGACGGCCGCGGACGACGCCCGGTTCATCGGGCTGGAGCTGGGAAGGCTCCTGGTCAGCCGGCCCGGTGCCGTCGTCGACGTGACGGCCGAATGCGCCCGCGTCGATGCCACGATCGCCCAGACGACGGCGGAGCTCGCCCGGGCCGAACGTCAGCTCGCCAACGCCAACTTCACCAGCCGCGCGCCCGAGCACCTGGTCGCGGCCGAGCGCGACAAGGCGGCACGTTTCGTCGCGGAGATCGCCGAGCTGCACGCGGAGCGCGATCGTCTCGGCTGCCCCGATTAGGCATGACCTACACGGCCGCGACGAGGTACGTCGAGGGGCTCGCCATCCTCGGCATGCGGTTCGGCCTGGAGCGGATGGGCAGGCTGCTCGGTGCCCTGGGTGATCCCCACCGCGTCGCCCCGGCGGTGCATGTGGTCGGCACCAACGGCAAGTCCTCGACGGCGCGCCTCACGGCGGCGTGCCTGCGCAGCCAGGGCCGCCGTGTGGGGACCTACCTCTCCCCGCACGTGCTCGGGTGGCGCGAGCGGATCGAGGTCGATCAGCGCGCGGTCGGCCAGGACCGGTTCGCCCGAGCCGTGGCGACGGTGCGCGACGCGGCCGCCGCCCTGGACCTGCGGGACGACGAGGGCGTCACCCAGTTCGAGGTGCTGACCGCCGCCGCGTTCAGCGTGTTCGCCGCGTCGACCCTGGACTGCGTGGTGATCGAGGCCGGGCTCGGCGGCAGGTACGACGCCACCAACGTGCTCGCGCCCGACACCGTGGTCGTGCTGACCAACGTCGCGCTGGAGCACACGGAGCTGCTCGGCACGACCGAGGACCAGATCGCCGCCGAGAAACTGGCGGTCGCGCCGGACGGGTCGGACCGCCTGGTCGTCGGTCGCCTGAGCCCGCGTGGCCAGGAGGCCGTGGTCGCCGCGTGCCGGGCCAGGGGACTGTCGGGGTGGCGGCTCGGACACGAGGTCCAGGTGGCCGAGGGCGCCCGCGGCGTCGACGTCATCACCCCCGGCGCGACCTACGGTGGTCTGCCGCTCGCGCTGCACGGGGCGTTCCAGCGCGACAACCTGGGGGTCGCGGTCGCCGCCGCCGAACGGCGACTGGGGGAGCCGATGCGGGTCGGTCCGCTCCGCCGCGCGGTGGGGGGCGTGCGCATGCCGGGGCGCCTGGAGGTCGTCGGCGAGCACCCGCTCGTGATCATGGACGGCGCGCACAACCCCGCCGGAGTCGAGGCCATGGCCGCGTCCCTGCGGGCGATGGTGGGCCGTCGCCGCACCGTCGCGGTGGTCTCGATCCTGGGCGACAAGGACGCCGCCGCCATGATCGCGCCGCTGGCCGGCGTGTGCGCCGAGCTCGTGGCCACCCGGTCCAGCCACAGCAGGGCGGCCGCTCCGGCAGTGATCGAGCACCTCGCCAGGCTCGCAGGAATGCGCGCGCGGATCGTCGAAGATCCCCTCCAGGCGATCGCCTCCGCGCGCAGCTCCGCCGGCCCGCGCGGGGCCGTGCTGGTGTGCGGGTCGCTTTACCTGCTGGCCGACGTTCACGAGACCGTGATGAGGGGTACTGGTATGCTGATCGACCGTGGTGGCCGGACATGAACGATCGAACGTCTGTGTGCTCACCGATGCGGTCGCTCGCGCCGCCGCATCCCGCCAACCCTCTGACACGGAGCAGCAGTGACGGCTGACGTCTTCCAGTCGCTCTCGAGTTTCTTCGACTCCCCGCTCTGGACCGTCCTGAAAGTCCTGATCGTGGTGTTCCTGGTGCTCATGTGGCTCGCGCTCGGCATCTGGGTCTACCGGGACGCACGACGACGCAATCCGGCGCCCAGCTACCCGGCGCTGATGGCGCTGGTCGCGGTGATCATCCCGTTCTTCGGGCCGCTGCTCTACTTGGCCGTGCGTCCCGGCGAGACGCTCAACGAGCAGCGCGACCGCCAGCTCGAGACGCTCAGCCTGGAGCGCGACGCCCGACTACAATGCCCCGACTGCGGCTTCCCCACGGAGTCGCGCTACCTGGCGTGCCCTTCGTGCATGCGCAAGCTCAAGGACCCGTGTGGCCACTGCGGCGAGCCCATCGACCCGCGCTGGTCGGTCTGCCCGTACTGCGAGAAGGTGCCCGACGGAGCCTACGGAGCGGGTCATCCGTCCGATCTCCCGACGATCACACCGGGCCCCGCCTGAACCGGCCGGCCGCGGCGCCCTCGAGTTATCAACAGCCAAGGGAGAGCTCATTTGAGTGAACGCACGTTTGTGATGGTCAAGCCCGACGCCGTGGCGCGCGGGTTGGCCGGCGAGATCCTGTCGCGGATCGAGCGACGCGGCCTGATCGTGGCCGGGCTGAAGATGGTGCGCATGGCCCGCGAGGTCGCCGAGGAGCATTACGGCGAGCACAGGGAGCGCCCGTTCTTCGGCGAGCTTGTCGAGTTCATCACATCCGGCCCCGTGGTCATGGCGTGTGTCGAGGGCACCGGCGCCATCACCGTGATGCGGACCATGATGGGCGCGACCAACCCCAAAGACGCCGCTCCTGGCACCATCCGCGGCGACTTCGCGCTCGAGGTCGGCGAGAACTGCGTCCACGGTTCCGACAGCGAGGAGTCCGCGGCCAGGGAGCTTGGGCTGCACTTCTCCGAGGCCGAGCTGGCGCCATGAGCGCGGGCGCCTGTCGCAGCGACGCCTGATCGTCCTGGCGTCACGCTCGCCCCAGCGGCGAGCGCTGCTGTCCGCCGCGGGAATCACGCACCGCGTCGCTCCGTCAGGCTACGGCGAGGGAGACATCCCCGGCCTCGCGCCGCGTGAGCTCGTGGCCGCTCACGCCGCGGCAAAGGCGCGTGACGTCGTCGGGCGTACCGGCATCCCGCCGGGCGGCGCGGTGCTGGGCGCCGACACCGCGGTGGTCCTGGACGAGACCACGGTGCTCGGCAAGCCGGCCGACCGCGACGAGGCGCGGCGAATGCTCAGCGCGCTCGCGAGTCGTGAGCACGTCGTGATGACGGCCGTGTGCCTGGTCGGCGCGGAGGCTGTCCGGGAGTTCGTGGACCAAACGACGGTGCGGTTCCGTCCGTTCGGGCCGGCGCACCTGAACTGGTACCTGGACCGCGGCGAGTGGCACGGCAGGGCCGGGGCTTACGCGATCCAGGGCTCGGGGGCGTCACTGGTCGAGCGCGTGGAGGGCGATTTCACTACCGTGGTGGGCCTGCCGATGGCCCAGCTGCTGACGGAGCTCGAAGCGATCGGCATCACACCCTGGGGAGAGTGATGTCGAAATGGGCGCCACCCGTTCGTCAACGGGTGACACGGATCACGCGCGGGGACCGCGCGGCCGACGTGTCCCTGGCAGAGGCTCCGGACGCCGCCCTGAGCCTCGTCGACGCCCTGGAGCCCGCGCTGTCCGACTCCACCTGCTGCACGCGACCCGCGCCGACCTGCTCCGCCGCCTCGGCCGCTCCGGCGAGGCGCTGGACTCCTCTCGCCGCGCCCTCGCGCTCGCGCCGAACCCCGCCGACCGCGCCTTCCTGACCGCCCGAATCGACGGGCTCACGTCCGACCCCGACGGCGACCCCGCGTCGGGATGATTTCGGCACGACGCGGCGGCCCGGGCGACGGGGCCTCAAGATTCATGGATCCCGCATCATGAGCGACGCAGATCGGCCGGCCGGTTGATACCGTCCCGGCCACGCGCATCGTTCTGATCGACGGGACGCGTGGGCATCCACGGACGGAGCTGAGACGAATGGCAACACGGCGGTATTCACACCGCGCGCTTTGGCGTGCGCGGAGCACGGGCGTATGGCCCGACGAGCGCGGCGACCGGACGGATCCGGCGCGGCACGCGTTGGGGAGACGGGGATGACGGCCAACTTCCTGATCGGGGTGTGGTTCGGTCTGTACGTCGTGGTCGCGATGTACCTGCTGGTCTCGTGGCGTCGCGGGCGGGGGCAGACAGGTGGCCCCGTTTCGGGCACCTCGCGGATGAGGCGGACGCTGATGCGCCCGATTCGCGGCACACTTAGCCGCAGCGCCGTCGTCGTCGGCGTTGCGCTCATGACCATCGCCACGCCCGTGCTCAGCACGGGGTCGCGGCCGGAGATGCTCGCCGGCATGATGACCGCGATCTCGGGCTTCGGGGTGATGGAGTGGGCCATTACGATCGGCTTGTCGGTCGTCGCGCTCGGGGTCGTGCTGCTTCGGGTGAGCGGCTCCGATTCCGACGCGGCTGGTGCCGGCGGTCCGGTCGTCGCACCGGCATCGACGCGCGACTACTTGCGCTGCGTCGTCGTCGCCACGCTCTTGGGGGTTGTCGCGGTGACCACAACCATCATTGCCGGTCCGACGTCGAGCCTTCTACTTCTGGCCTACTGGACGTCCGGCGCGGGCGTGGTCGCCGCCTGCCTGATGGCGTTTCTCGTCGGCCGGCGTTTCACCCACCTGCCGATCGCGCCCGGACGGGTGCTGTGCATCGTTCCGGTCTACAACGAGCCGGCCGAGAGCCTTGACCGCACCGTGCGGTCCCTCCTCGCACAGACCGTCCCGGTCGACATCGTCGTGATCGACGACGGATCCAGCACGACGATGCAGCCGACGGTCCACGACGCACGGCTGCGATGGTGGCGCCAGGCCAACACCGGCAAGCGCGGCGCGCAGGTGTCGGTGTTGCGGCAGTTCGACCGCGACACGTACGACTTCATTCTCACGGTCGACTCCGACTCGCAGCCCTATCCCGATGCCTGCGAGCACCTGCTTCGGGCGATGTCGGATCCGGCGGTGCAGGCCGCGACCGGGATGCTGTACATCAGCAATCATCGCTCGAGCCTGGTCAGCCTGGCGTCGGACATCGACATCGGCAGCTCCTGCGTGATGATGCGCGCGTCGCGGTCGATGCTGGGCGCCCTGGAGACGACGTCCGGAGCGCTCGCGCTGTATCGCAGCGAGCTGCTCTACGACCACCTCGACGCCTATGCGGTCGAGTGCGGCACCGGGGACGACCGCTGGCTCGCGCTTCGGGCGTTGCGGCGCGGTGAGGTCGTCGCGGTGGCCGAGGCGCGGGTCGAGACGGACATGCCCGAGACGTTCGCCGGCACCTATCGGCAGCGCCTGCGCTGGGCGCGGTCGTGGTGGTGGATGCTGCCGTACGTCTTTCGCAACCTCAGCTTTCGCCAGATGCTGAGCCCGCTGTTCGGGCTGATGCAGATGATCATCAGCCCGGTCATGTTCGGGGTCGTACTCGCCACGCTCACGGGTGTCGGGATCCCGCTCGGCGATGGTGGCGCGGACCGCGTGCTGGTCCTGTACGTGGTCGCGTACCTGTCGCTGCGCTACGGGTTGGCGGCGCTCTACCTGTTGGGGCGTCCCGGTGTGAGCAGACCGGCGAAGCTCGTCCTGCTGCTTGCTGGGACCCCGCTCGCGATTTTGCTGAACATCGCGCTGTTGACGCCGACGCGGTACATGGCCCTGTTGCATCTGTTCGACAACCGGTGGCAGACGCGTGAGGTCGATCCGAACACGCACACGGTCGGCGCGCCCATCGGGGGCGTCGCGACGTGACGTTGCAGAGACGCGGGTGGGGGAGGCTGGTGTTGTGGGCGGCGGCCGGAGTGCTCGCGATCGCGTGTCTGGTGGCATACGCCGTGGTGCGGACCGAGCGGGCCGTGCCTGCGACCGTCGTCTCGTTGACGTTCGACGACGGGTTCGCCAGCCAGTGGACCGCGCGGCGCATACTCGACGCGCACGGGTATCGCGGCACGTTCTACATCAACAGCGCGCGGCTGGGGACGCCGCAGCGGCTCAACACCGCCCAGGTCCGGCTGCTCGCCGACGCGGGCCACGAGATCGGGGGCCACACGCTCGACCACCCCAAGCTCCCGGCGCTCGGCCGCACACGTCGTCTCCGCGAGATCTGCGACGATCGTATTGCGTTGACGCGACTGATCGGGGCGCCGGTGACGTCCTTCGCCTATCCGTTCGGCGCCAGTGCGCCGGCCGTCGAGCAGGATGTCGCCGCGTGCGGGTACAACAGCGCCCGGACCGTCGGCGGTCTCGACACCTCGGGGGACCGCTGCGTGAACTGTCCCGCTGCCGAGTCGATGCCGCCGGGCAACCGGCTGCGGTTCCGATCGTCCACCTCGTACGTGGAGTCGACACCGATCTCCCAAGCAATGAAGCAGATCGTTGCTGCCGAACGATCGGGGGGCGGGTGGATCCCGCTCGTGTTCCACGAGGTGTGCGACGGCTGCTCCAAGCTGGCGATCACCCCGTCGAATCTCACCGCGCTGCTCGATTGGATGCGCGGTCGCGGCGTGACGGTGCGCACCGTCGGCCAGGTCATCGGCGGCGACGCCCATCCCGCGGTGGCGAGCAGCGCCGTCGGCATCGCCCAAGCCTCGATCGAGACCCGTTCCTGGCGCCTGAACCTGAGGGAGTCGCTGTTCGCGGCCCTGGCACTGCTCTTCGGCCTCCCGATCGGCGGCCTCCTGATCGCGCGCGCAACCGGTCGATGGTGACCGTGCTCTCGGCACGGGAATGGACGAGTCCTGACCGCGTCGAGCCGGCGCCAACCCAAGGCCGGCCACCCCAGACGTGCCGCTTCTCCAATGGCACTCGGTTTGAAGCGTCCGGGTGATGTTGGAGGCCGTGTTTCCAGGCAGAGCCTGGTGGAAGGGGCCAGCAGGATGGGACGGCCGTCGAAGTACCCGGTGGAGTTGCGGGAGCGGGCGGTGCGGACCATGCGGCGGCGGTTCGCTCAGGGGCGGTGGCGTGACACTCCGTCGCAGCGGCGTCCGCGTCTTCGGTCGTCGCAGCCGCCGGTCGGTGAGCCGCGTCATGCGTGGCAGCCGTTTCTGAACATGTGGTCGGTGGGTATGGGTACCCGGAGCGGCCCCTCCCGCCCGGCAGGTCACGTGCCCCCCTGAGCCGCGTCGGCGCCGGGAGCACGTGCGAAACAGCGCCGGGTGCGTCGTTGCGGGCGTTTTGACCGGTCGGGGTGGAACCCGGGGGCGATCCCCGCTAGCGTAGGGCTCGCTCTCATAGGTACGAACACGTTTTCCGGCTGCAAGTCGTCGTCAGCCGTTGTCCTCGGTCTTCCCATTCTGGCCCACGGAGAGCGGCGAGACACCGCGTCCTCGGCCGGCTCGGGTCCGCGCTCGGCGAACGTGTCCTGCTTGCGAGAGCGACGACCCAGTCGTGCTCAAGGGACCCCAAGGAGGTCATCGATCGGTCTATTTGGCTATCTGACGGGCTTCGGCGGGCGCGACATGGCCGTCGACCTCGGCACCGCGAACACGCTCGTCTACGTGCGTGGGCGCGGCATCGTGCTGTCCGAGCCCTCCGTGGTGGCGATCGACCACCGCACCAACGAGGTGCACGCGGTCGGCATCGAGGCCAAACGCATGCTCGGGCGCACACCGGGCAACATCAGCGCGATCCGGCAGCTAAAAGACGCGGTCATCGCCGACTTCGATGTGACCGAGCAGATGCTCAAGCACTTCATCCGCAAGGTGCACCAGAACCGGTGGGCGCACCCTCGCGTGGTCGTCTGCGTGCCGTCGGGCGTCACCGGCGTCGAGAAGCGTGCGGTCGTCGAGGCCACCTACAGCGCCGGCGCCCGCGAGGCGCAGTTGATCGAGGAGCCGATGGCGGCGGCGATCGGCGCGGGACTCCCGGTTGGCGAGCCCACCGGCAGCATGGTGGTCGACATCGGCGGCGGCACCAGCGAGGTCGCGGTCATCTCGCTCGGCGGCATCGTGGTCGCCCAGTCCATCCGCGTCGGCGGCGACGAGCTGGACGAGGCGATCATCAACTACGTCAAGCGCGAGTACAAGCTGATGATCGGCAACCAGACCGCCGAGGAGGTCAAGCTCGAGATCGGCTCGGCCTACCCCCTGCGCGAGGAGGTGCAGGCCGAGATCCGCGGGCGCGACATGATCAGCGGCCTGCCCAAGACCGTGGTGCTCTCGTCCGAGGACGTGCGCACCGCCCTCGAGGAGCCGTTGCAGCAGATCATTGACGCGGTTCGCAGCACACTCGACAAGACGCCGCCGGAGCTCTCGTCGGACATCATGGACCGGGGCATCATGCTGGCCGGCGGCGGGTCGCTGCTGCAGGGACTCGACGAGCGCCTGCGGCAGGAGACGGAGATGCCGATCCACATCGCCGAGTCACCGCTGACCTGCGTCGCGGTCGGCTCGGGACGCGCACTGGAGGAGTTCGAGGTCATGCGAAAGTCGTCCAAGACGAGCAAGCGACACCGCAGCAAGAGGTATTAGCACGCAGTCCACATCCTCCGGCGGCTCGGGCGGGAGCGTTCCGCCGAGCGCGCTCCCGGGCGACGGTCTGTCGCGTGTGTCGCGGCGTCGCATCGTCGTCCGCCGCGGTGTGGTCCTGGGCCTGCTCGTCGTCTCCGTGTTGATCTTCACCTCGTTCTTCCGTGAGGACGAGGGCGGGTTCCTGCATCAACTCAAGGCGACGGTGGGAGCGGCGGTGGCGCCGGTCCAGGACGGCGCCGTCGGCGCGGTGCAGCCGCTCAAAGACGGGTGGAACTGGTTCGCCGAGCTTCGCACCGCCCGTGACGAGCGCAACCGCCTGCGTGCCGAGAACGGCGTCCTGCAGAGCCAGCTCGCCGACCAGGCGCAGAACCAGGCGCTGATCCGGGAATGGCGTGAGCAACTCGCGATCGGCGACGACGGGCCCACCGGGTACGAGGCCGTCACCGCGCGCGTCATCGCGCGACCCCAGTTCGAGCTCTCTCGCCGCGTGGCCCTGGACAAGGGCACCGGCGACGGCATCGTCGTCAGCTCGCCGGTGTTCGCCCCCGCCCCGCAGGTGCCAGGCACGCGGATCTTCCCGGCGCTGGTCGGCCTGGTGACGTCGGTGACCGCGCGCTCGGCCACCGTCACGCTCGTCACGGACCCGTCCATGCAGGTCGGGGCCCGTCTGCAGGGCTCCCAGACGCCGCTCGGGCTGCTCACGGCGACCGCAGCGGGACGCCTGAACCTGGGTCAGGTTCCCTCGGCCGTCGCGATCAGCGAGGGCATGACGGTCGTGACGTCCGGGGCGGGGACGGAACTCTTGCCGTCGCCCTACCCGCCGGGCCTGCCGATCGGGATCGTCGAGAGCGTCGGCGGTCGCGAGCCCGGCGAGTTCCAAACGGTTCAGGTCAAGCCGTACCGGGACCCGCTCGAGCTGTCGATGCTCACGGTGTTCGTCCCCGTCAGCGCCGAGGCCAAGCGGCGGGCCGGCGGATGAGCACCACCGGCCTCGCACGCCATTGGACCGGACCGCGCCAGGGCAACGGGCTCGGCGTCGTCACCCTGCTCGTCGCGCTCGCCGTGCTCGTGCAGGTCACCGTCATGCCGCGGCTCGACATCGGGCCGCTTCAGGCCATGCCCAACCTGGTCGTTGCGACGGTGGTCGCGGTGGCGATGTTTCGCGGCGTGGTCGTCGGGGCGAGCGCCGGGTTCGCGGGCGGCTTGCTGGTCGAGTTGATGACCCCGGGCGACACGCTCGGCGTGCTCGCGCTGGCGTACGTCATCCTCGCGGCGTGGTGCGGGCGGTTCGCCGCCGGCCCCGAGCCGGTCGGGCGCGTGCTCTACCTGATCGTCGCCGCGCTGGCTGCCGCGCTGGTCCCGATCTGGCTGGGCCTGGTCGAGATGCTGCGCGGGCAGGGGCCGCCGCTCGGGTACCTGCTCGCGGAGTTCGCGCTGCCGCAGCTCGTGTTCGCGACCCTGGTGAGCTGGCCGGCGTGGGCGCTCTCCCGGCGGCTGCTGGGGGCACCGCGCGAGGTCGAGCCGTGGATGGTGCCGGCATGATGCGCCCGCCGCGCATCACCGAGACGTCGCGACCGGGCGGATCGCGCGCCGGCGGCAGCCCGCTGACGCCGAGCTCGGCCCGGCGCATCGCCCTCTTCGGCAGCATCGTCATGGCGCTGTTCGGCATCTTGGTGGTGCGGTTGTGGTTCCTGCAGGTGGTCGGCGCGCGCGGGTTCGAGGCCCAGGCCGTCGGCAACAGCGTGCGCACGATCAACATCCCTGCCCCGCGCGGGCAGATCGTCGACCGAAACGGCGTCGTGCTCGCCGGCAGCCGTCTGGCCTGGGACATCGTGGCGCTGCCGCAAGACCTGGTCACCGGCTCGGGCGACGATTCCACGATCTCCGACGAGGGGGCGGCGACGCTCACGAAGCTGGCCCGCGCGACCGGTGAGCCGCTCAAGCGCCTGAGGAGCCTGATGCTGCGCGGCAACAAGAAGGCCGCGTACAAATCCGTCGTGCTCAAGGCGGACATCGACGACGACCTGCGCATACCGCTCGCCGAGCGCATCCGCCAGTACCCGGGCATCCAGCTGCAGCAGACGTTCCGGCGCGACTATCCCTACAACGACCTCATCGGACACGTCCTGGGCTACGTCGGTCAGATCGCCGAGAGCGACCTGGAGCAGAAGCGCCTGCAGGGCTACCGTAACGACGCCATCGTCGGCAAGGTCGGGCTCGAGCAGCGCTACGAGGAGTTCCTGCGCGGCAAGGACGGCGAGCAGCGCGTCGAGGTGGACGCCGCCGGGCAGCCGGCCGGGCGGGGGACGCTTTCGGTCATGGAGGCCCGTCCGGGCCTGACCCTGCGCACGACGATCGACGTCAAGGTGCAGCTCGCCCTCGAGAACGAGCTGCGCGAGAAGGTACTGACCAGGGCCGAGCCCAACGCCGGCGGCGGCGGCGTCGTCATGGAGGTCGCCACGGGCGAGGTGGTCGCGATGGCGTCGTTCCCGACGCTCGATCCCAGGGCGTTCAGCCGCGGCAAGGCCAAGGAGCTCAGGGCGTTGCGCACCAATCCGCGGCGCGCCTACGACAACCGTCCGCTCCTGACCTACCCACCGGCATCGACGTTCAAGCCGATCACCGCGATCGCCGCGCTGAACGCCGGGTACATGACGCCCGAGACCTTCCTGACCTCGCCCAAGACGGTCAAGCTGTACGGCACGTTCTTCAACAACTTCCGCAAGATCGAGCTGCCCGACATGCAGACCCGCCGGGCGATCGCCATGTCGAGCGACACGTTCTTCTACCAGGTCGGGAAGAAGGTGTTCGAACACTCCGGCGGTGACGGTAAGCTCAGCGGCGACAACAAGCTGCGGACCTGGGCCGGTCAGTTCGGGCTCGGCCGCGGCACCGGCATCGACATCCCCGGCGACCAGGGCGGGGACCTGCCCGACCTGGACTGGAAGGTGCGCAACCTGTTCGCGGTCCGAAAGACCGAGAAGCTCTGGAACAAGTGGCGGGCCGGCGACACGATCAACATGTCGATCGGCCAGGGCTTCCTGCGCGCGAGCCCGGTGCAGATGGCGCGCGCGTACGCGGCGCTGGTCAACGAGGGTCACCGCGTGCTGACCCCCACGGTCGGCAGCCAGATCCTTGATCCCAAGACCGACGAGGTGATCTCGGACCTGGCCAAGGGCCGCAAGGAGACCGTCCTGCCGCAGTTCAACCCGGGCGTGCTCGACCCCGTGCTCGGGGGGCTGTATGACGTCACCAACACGTCCGAGGGCACCGCCGCCGCGGTATTCTCGCGCCTGGGAGGGCTGGTTGCCGGCAAGACCGGCACCGCCGAGAACGGCAAGCGCGCCGACCACTCGTGGTTCGTCGGCTACGCGCCCGCCAACCCCGGGGCGACGCCCAAGTACGTCGTCGCGGTGCTGATCGAGAACGCCGGGCTCGGTACCGAGGCGGCCGCCCCGGCCGCCTGCAAGGCGCTCGCCCCGGCGGTTCCGTACGACCCGGCGCTGTGCGGCGCGGGCGGGCGACCGTCGCTGCCGGTGGGTGCGGATTGACCACGTTCGTCCCCCATCGATCGGTTCCGGCCGACCGCGTCCGGCACCTGCTGGGCCGACTCGACTGGCTCCTGGTCATCGGCGTCGGGGCCATCACGGCGTTCGGCCTGCGCATGGTCGACGTGGCCACCCGCGACGACATTCCCGGTGACGCCAACTTCTTCGCGTTTCGTCAACTGATCTACGTCGCGATCGGCGTGGGCGCGATGGCCGTGGCGATGGCATTCCCCTTGGAGCGCGTCGGCAGGCGGGCCTGGACGCTCTGGGGCGCGCTGTGCGGCGCGGTGACGGTCGTGCTGTTGATCGGCTCGGCCGCGCGCGGATCGCGGCGGTGGATCGACCTCGGCATCTTCCAGTTCCAGCCGTCCGAGCTCGGCAAGGTCGCCCTGATCGTCGTGCTCGCGGGCATCATCGTCGAGCGACGAAGCGACATCGGTGACGTGCGGTTCAGCCTGCTCGCACTGGGCGCGACGCTGCTGCCGGCGTTCATCGTGTTCATCCAGCCCGACCTCGGGACCTCGCTCGTCTACGTGGCGATCCTGGGCGGGATGCTGTTCTTCGCCGGGGTGCCATGGAAGCACTTCGCGGTGGCGGGCGCATCGGTCGTGGGCCTCGCGGTGCTCGTCCTGGCGGTGTTGCCCGCGGTCGGCGCGCCGCTGCTTCGTGATTACCAGGTCAACCGCCTGCAGTCGTTCGTCGGCTCGAGCAGCGACCCCGACGCCGGGTTCCAGGCCAACCAGAGCCGCATCGCGACGGGTCACGGCGGAGCGTTTGGGAGGGGCGAGGACGGCGCGACCCAGGTCACCAACGACCTCCTGCCCGAGCACCACACCGACTTCATCTTCGCCTCGCAGGCCGAGATGTTCGGGTTCGCAGGGGCCGCGCTGCTGATCCTGGCGTTCGGATTGGTCATCTGGCGCACGGTCCGGATCATGGCCCGGGCCTCGACGCAGTTCGACCAATTGGTCGCCGGAGGCATCGCGGCCATGTTTGCCTTCCAGGTATTCGTTAACATCGGCATGAACGTGACGATCCTCCCCATCACCGGCATCCCGCTGCCGTTCATGAGCTACGGCGGCAGCCACACATTGACGAACCTGATCGCCGTGGGGATTCTGCTGCGCATCCATCGCCGCCGCGGTGACGGGCCGCTGTGATGTGGTCGGCGGCGGGAGCGCGCTGACGTGGGCTCGATCGGAACGGTGGCCAAAGGCCTCGGTGGCCTGCGCCCGTACATCAACGCCGTACGCGGCGCCGATGCCAAGGCCCGCGACGGGGGGGTCATCGTCGTGCTCGACGGCGAGCCGCAGGCGACTGCGCGACTTCGCGCGATGCTCGGTGTCGATGCCGACCAACCGCTTCGCGACGAGGAGGGACTGGTCGTCTACGCGGCGGTTCCGGGCCACGATCCGACGTTGGCCGCTTCGGTGCTTGCGAGCGCCAAGCGCGAGGGGCGCCGCGTGCTCGCAGTGGTCGCGGGCAGCGAGACCGAGCGACAGGCCATCGAGCACGCGATGCTCGATGCCCACCGGCTGGAGCAATCCGACCTCGCTCACGTCGCCGGACTGGACGACCCCCCGCCGATCCTGCAGGCCGTCGTGCGCACCCTGGGCGACAAGGCCGTCGCGGCCGGTCGCCGCCATCAATCCCTTCGCGCAACCGTCGCCGAGCAGGTCATCGGCGACGCCGCCAGACAGGCCGCCACGGTCGGCGTGGTGGGGTTCGGCGGCGCCGACATGCCCGCGATGACGCTCATCCAGGTGGGCCTGGTCGCCCAATTGGCAGCATTGCACGGCCGCCCGCTCGACGGGCGGCGCGGCCTCGAGATCGCCGGTGTCATCGCCGGCGCGTTCGGCTGGCGCGCGATCGCCCGCCGTGTCGCCGTCGTCGCCCCCCTGTCGCGCTTTGCGGTACGGGGAGGGGTCGCCTACTAGGCGCCCCGTGCGGTGGGCGAGGCCGCCCGCACCTACTTCGCCACGGTCGGGGACCGGGCCGACCAGCCGCTCGAGGGCCTTCAGGCCACGATCCGGCGCGCGTTGCCCAGCCGGGGTCGCGGGTGACCACCCGCATCCTCGTCTCGGTCGACCGTTTCGAAACCCGGGTCGCGATCATCGAGGGTGATCGGGTCTCCGAGTGCCACATCGAGCGTCGCGGCCGCCGGTCGGTCGTCGGCCACGTCTGGAAGGGGCGGGGCGAGAACGTGCTGGCCGGCATGGAGGCCGCGTTCGTCGACGTGGGCATCGAGAAGGCCGGTTTCCTGCACGTCGATGAGATCGTCGCGATCGGGGTGCCCAAGAGCAAGCGGATGATCGCGAGCCTCCTGAAGAAGGGGGACGAGATCATGGTGCAGGCCATCAAGGACCCCATGGGCACGAAGGGCTCGCGGCTGACCATGCAGCTCTCGCTGGCCGGGCGGTTTTTGGTCTACGTCCCCTACGGCGAGGGCATCGGCGTCAGCAAGCGGCTGGACGACGAAGAGCGCGACCGCCTGCGAAAGATCTGCAAGTCGCTCACCATCGGCCAAGGCGGGCTGATTGTGCGCACGCAGGCCGCGGGCGTCGCCGAACGTGACCTGCAGCGCGATCTGGTGGCGCTGCAACGACTGTGGGAGGCGCTGCAGGCGCGCGGGGAGCAGGTCAAGGCGCCGAGCCTGCTCTACAGCGAGGCCGACCGCTCGCTCAAGGTCATCCGCGACCTGTTCGGCGAGCACGTCGACGAGGTGCTCATCGACGACGAGGTCCAGTACCAACGGATCCTCGACTTCCTGCGGCGCACCTCCCCGGATCTGGCCGAGCGCATCCACTACTACTCGGAGTCGACGCCCCTGATGGAGCGCCACGGGGTGGACCGGGCGCTTCGCTCCACCCTGCAGCGGCGCGCCGACCTGCCGTCGGGCGGGTACCTGATCATCGAAGACACCGAGGCGATGACCGTCATCGATGTCAACAGCGGCCGGCAGGTCGGCCGCGGCAAGACGTCGCTCGAGGAGACGATCACGCTCACCAACCTGGAGGCAGCCGACGAGGTGGTTCGACAGCTGCGGCTGCGCGACATCGGCGGCATGATCATCATCGACTTCATCGACATGAACGATCAGCGCAACCGCAAGGCCGTGCGCGAGGCGCTCGAGGCCGCGCTGTCACGCGATCGCGCCAAGGCCTACGTCGTGGACATCTCCCCGCTCGGCCTGGTGGAGATGACCCGCCAGAACATCAGCGACGGTCCGCGCGAGGTGATGACGGTGGCATGTCCGACCTGCGAGGGGGTCGGCGTGGTGCCCAGCGACGAGACCCACGCCGTACACGCCGACCGCGAGATCCGGCGTATCCTCAAAGAACGTAATGAGAAGGCGTTCGCGGTCAGCCTGAACCCGGTGATCGCGGAGTTCGTTGCGGGCGATGACGACGCCGGCGTCGCGGATATCGAGGCCGAGACATCCAAGCGCGTCCGGCTCGAGCCCGACCCCGCGTTGGGTGTCCACGATGTCCGCGTCGCGCCGATCTGATTCCGCGTTTTTACAGATCGAAAACACTTAAGTAGGAAAACCTCGAAGCGATGCGCGAAAAAACGCGAAACTGGCAGCGTCATCCATTATGCGCCCTCCTGTCGGAGGGGGCTCGTGCCGATATAACTGCCGGATCATGAGGGCAACTGGACTATCGCGCGGGACGTACACCTACGTCCTGCTGTGCATCGCGGCGATGTTCGTGGCGACGACGGTCGCCGTCGTCGTCGACCCGCGGATCGGTGACGTCTGGGCGCTCCTGGTCTTCGCGTTCGGCGCCGCGCTCGCCCAGTTGTTCCTGGTCCAGGCCTCCCCTCGTCTGGGCTATGACATCTCGCTGGCGTTCGTGTTCGCGGCGGTGATCGTGCTGCCCGCGCCGTCGGTCGTACTGGTCGCCACGCTCATGTTCCTGCCGATCTGGTACCGCGAGCACTACCCGTGGTACATGCCGGTCTTCAACATGGCCAACTACGCGCTGCCGGCGCTCCTGGCCAAGTTGATCATCGCCAACGGCCCGCAGGCGCCCGGCGTGGAATGGGCCGGATACGTCGCGGTCGCAACGATCCTGTTCACCCTGATCAACCACGCGGTGCTGGCCGGAATCCTCAGGCTGGCGCGGGGTGAGTCCGTACGCCAGACCCGCCTGTTCTCCGCCACCCACCTGTCGCTCGACACCCTCGTGCTGTGTTCGGGCGCGGCGATGGCGCTCGCCTGGGAGACCAGCCCGGTCACCAGCCTGTTCGCGATGCTTCCGCTCATCCTGATCGCTCGAGCCCTGCAGATCCCACGGCTCGAGCAAGAGAGCTGGACCGATCCCAAGACCGGGCTCTACAACGCGCGGTTCTTCGCCGAGCGCGGCGAGGAGATCGTGGAGCGCGGACGCGGCCTGATCTCCCTCGCGATGATCGACCTGGACTTCCTGCGCGACATCAACAACACCCACGGTCATCTGGCCGGCGACGCCGTCATCACCGCGATCGCGCACGTCATCGGCGAGGGCGCACGCGCCACCGACATGGCCGCGCGCTTCGGCGGCGAGGAGTTCGCCCTGCTGATGCCCGCCACCGCTCTCGACGCCGCCCAGACGGTCGCCGAGCGGATGCGCGTCTCCATCGAGGAGCTCGTCATCGAGACCGAGGGCAAGGAGCTTCGCGCGACCGTCAGCATCGGCGTCGCAAGCGGCGCCGAGACGCTCGAGGAACTCATCCGCCGCGCCGATCGGGCGCTGTACCGCGCCAAGGGCGCAGGCCGCAACATGGTCATGACGGCCGACGAGCGCGACGAGACCGAGGAGGTCGTCGATCGCCGAACGCGGAACGAGAGCAACACCACCGCGATGCCCTGACGCACGCCGGGCGTATCGGCTACACTCACGGGCCGCGCCGTGCCCGTGGCGCCGGGAGCAACCGGGAGCATCAATGCCTGATTACGCAGTGATCGCCGTTGGCGGTAAGCAATACCGTGTCCGAGAGGGCGAGCGCCTGCTCGTCGATCGCCTCGCCATCGAGGAGGGGGAGACGTTCAGCCCCGCCGTGCTCGCGGTCGGGGGCGGGGACGCGTTCGACGACGGCGGCACCGTGACCGCCCGGGTCGAGGAGCATCTGCTCGGCAAGAAGATCGTGGTCTTCACCTACCGGGCCAAGAAAGACTCCAAGCGCAAGCGCGGGCACCGCTCGCGCCTGTCGCGAATCCAGATCGAATCCATCGCCGGGGTATAAGACGTGGCACACAAAAAAGGTGGCGGCTCCAGCCGCAACGGGCGCGACTCCAACGCGCAGCGACTCGGTGTCAAGGTGTTCGCCGGCCAGATCGTGCCGGCCGGGTCCATCATCGTCCGCCAGCGGGGTACGCGGTTTCACCCGGCGAACGGCACGGGCATCGGCAAGGACCACACGATCTTCGCGACGGTGAGCGGCCGGGTCGAGTTCACGAACGGTCGCAAGGGACGGCGGATCTTCGTGCACCCGGAGGCGGCCCCGACCACCTAGACCTCACGGGCGTTCGAGGTGCCGTTCACCGATCGGGTCAAGATCAACGTCGCGGGGGGCCACGGCGGTGGCGGGTGCGTGTCGTTCCGGCGTGAGGCCCACACCCCGCGCGGCGGGCCCGACGGCGGCAACGGCGGCGACGGCGGCTCCGTGTACCTGGTCGCCGACCCCGCCGTCGAAGACCTCTCGCACTACCGCCATGCGGTGCATCACAAGGCCCAGGCCGGCCAGCCCGGCGCCGGGCGCAAACGCCACGGTAAGGCGGGCGCGGATGTGGAGCTGGGGGTGCCGGTGGGGACGCGCGTGATCCGCGACGATGAGACGATCGCGGTGCTCGACGCGCCCGGCGAGCGGGCCGAGGTGGCGCGCGGCGGCGAGGGCGGCGCGGGCAACCACGCATTTCGCTCATCCACCCACCGCGCACCGCGTGAATCGGTGCCCGGCACACCGGGCGACGGAACTTGGTTGGTCCTGGAGCTTCGGATGTCCGTGGACGTCGCGATCGTCGGGCTCCCCAACAGCGGCAAGAGCTCGCTGCTGCACGCGCTGACCGGCGCCGCGGTCCTGATCGCGCCGTATTCGCGCTCCACCAGGGAGCCGGCGTTCGGTCCGATCGAGGACGACTACGGGCACCAGTTCCTGGTCGTCGACCTGCCCGGCGTGGACGAGCACGGCGAGCCGCGAAGCGACGGGCGGGTGCAGCAACTGGAGCGGGCGCGGATCATCCTGCACTGCGTGGACGCAAGCGACCCCGACACGATCGACGAGCGGGTGGCGATGGTGCGCGCCACCGTGGCGCGGTTCGCGTCGGCCGATGCCCGTGAGGTCATCGTCGCGACCCACGCCGACGCCGTTGCGCCGCCCGCGGGGGTCGACGCGGCGGTGGATCTGGCCGACAACGCCGGTGTCGACGCGCTGCGGGCACGCCTGCTGTCGCTGCTCGTGGGGCGCTGACGGGTGGCGGTCCTGGTCGTTAAGATTGGCACGTCGACCCTGGTCGATTCGGGCGGGCGGTTTCGCGACGACGTGCTCGAGGCGCGGGTACGCGACCTGGTGCGCATTCTGCGCCAGGGACATCAGCCGGTCCTGGTCACCAGCGCCGCCATCGCATGTGGCCTTGCCCGGCTCGGTATCGCGGAGCGTCCGACCGCGCTGCCCGACCTGCAGGCGGCGTCGGCCGTTGGGCAGGGGGTCCTGTTCGAGCGCTACCTGCAGGCATTCGGCGCTCACGAGGTCGTCCCGGCGCAGGTGCTTCTGACCTCGGGTGACCTGGAGCGGCGGGCCTCATACGTCAACGCCCGCAACACCCTGCACCGGTTGATCGAGCTCGGGGTGATACCGGTGGTCAACGAGAACGACACGACCGCCACCGACGACATCACGTTCGGCGACAACGACGTGCTGGCCGCGCAGGTGGCGATCCTGTTGCGTGCGCAGTGGCTGGTGCTCCTGACCGACCGGGACGGGCTGTACGCGCCGGGCGCCGACGGGCCCGAGCTGATCGGCGACGTGCCCGCCGGGACGGCGCCCGAGGACGTCGTGCTGGCGCCGCTCGCCGGGTCGGCACACGGACGGGGCGGGATCTCCAGCAAGATCGCCGCGGCCAGCATGGCCACCGCGGCCGGGATCACCTGCGTCATCGCCAGCGGCGCGACCGACGGCGTGGTGGCGCAGGTCGCGCACGGTGCGCACGTGGGCACGCGCTTTCCGCCGGCGATCCGGCCCCGCTCCGCGTTCAAGCTCTGGCTGCGCTACGCCAAGCCCACGTTGGGGCGCATCGACGTGGACGCGGGCGCGGCGCGCGCCATCGAATCGCGCGGCACGTCGCTCTTGGCCGTCGGGGTCACCGGCGCGCGTGGGAGCTTCGCGGCCGGCGACGCGGTGGAGGTCGCCGATCCCGCCGGGCGCGTCGTCGGCAAGGGCATCAGCGGGTTGTCGGCCGACGAGGTCCGCCAGGTGGCGGGGCTCTCCACCGCCGACGTCCGCACGCGGCTGCCGGGCGCGCCGGACGAGGTCATCCACCGCGATCGGCTCGTGCTGGTCGCGACGGACGTGCTGTAGGTTTTCGGGATGGCATCAGTCGACGTCAAATCCCTGCAGGGACTGTGCGAGCAGGCCAAACGCGCCTCGGTCAGGCTGCGGACCATGACCGCCGCGCAAAAGAACGACGTGCTCAACGAGATGGCCGACGCGCTCGTGCGCCGCACCGACGACATCGTCCGGGAGAACGCGCTCGACGTCGCCGACGCCAAGGCGGCCCACAGGTCCGGGGCGCTCGTCGATCGGCTGATGCTGGACGAGCACCGCGTCATGGCGATGGCGCGCGGCGTGCGCGAGGTCGCAGCCCTGCCCGATCCGGTCGGCGAGATCGAGGACGGCAAGCGGTTGCCCAACGGGCTCGAGGTCATCAAGAAGCGGGTACCGCTCGGCGTGGTCGCGGTGATCTATGAGGGGCGCCCCAACGTCACCTCCGACGCCGCGGCGCTGTGCATCAAGAGCGGTAACGCCGCGATCCTTCGTGGCAGCAGCATGGCGCGCCGCTCCAACGGGATCATCGCCGACGTGTTGATGCGGGCGCTGCACGAGGCCGACGCGCCGGCGGGCGCGATCGTCAACGTCGACGGCGACCGGGAGCAGTTGCGCGAGCTCGTCCAGATGAAGCACCTGATCGACCTCGTGATCCCACGCGGCGGCGAGGAGCTGAAGGCGTTCCTGGTCGAGCACGCGAGCGTGCCGGTCATCTATGCCGCCTCGGGCAACAACCATGTCTATCTGGACGCCGACGCGGACGTGCCGAAAGGCGTCAAGATCGCGGTCAACGCCAAGGTGCAGCGGCCCGGGACGTGCAACGCGGCCGAGACGCTCCTGGTCCACCGCGACGTCGCGCAAGTCGCGCTTCCGGCCGCTGTGGCCGCGCTGCAGCAGCACGGCGTCGAGCTTCGGATCTGCGCCGAGAGCCGCCGGATCTTGGGCGCCACGGCGGAGGGCCTGCCGGATGCGACCGAGTCCGACTACGCGACGGAGTTCCTCGACCTGGTGATGGCCGTCCGCGTCGTCGAGAGCCTGGACGAGGCGGTCGCCCACATCGGCCGGTACGGCTCGGGTCACAGCGAGGCGATCGTGACCCGGTCACTGGCAGCCGCGCAGGCGTTCGACGCGGGCGTCGACGCCGCGTGCGTCTACGTCAACGCCTC
>JBKKDD010000258.1:0-4793 GCA_046708705.1 Miltoncostaeaceae bacterium
GATGGGGCGCGACCAGCTCGACGTCGCCGCGCGCGTGGTTCACGCCGGCGCGGGGCTGCGGCTCGAGCCGTCGGCGGCGCCGGACGAGATCGAGGCGGTCCTGGCGGCCACCCATCATCGGCGAGAGGCGGTCCCGGCCTGAGCGACCCTCCTGGCGGTGATCGTCGACTGGGTGGCGCGGCTGCGACCTCCGGTCATTTTTTGTAGTGGGCGCACCGCGTTCGTGGTCGGCCTGACCTCTTCCTGGAGCGGCTTGAAATCGAGACTCAGATCACGTCTTGGACGCTTTTCTTGGTGCCTTTGGGTCGCTGCGCGAGAAGAGTCTGTGTAGTCGACCGCAATCCGGCGTCGAGGTCGACAGCACGATATGGCCTTTTTACAGGGCTCTTATCGGAGCGACGGGGCTCGAACCCCCGGAGCGCCGGCTGAGCGGCAGTTGCGGCTCGTGTTCAGCACGAGCGAAACACTGCGACTACCAGGCGAAACAGGAGAGCGGACGACGGGGCTCGAACCCGCGACCTCAAGCTTGGGAAGCTCGCGCTCTACCAGCTGAGCTACGTCCGCGTCGGGCGTGACGCTACCAGAGACATCGGCTCGGACACCCGTGGAGAGGGGCCGCTGGAGAAGTGCAGCGGCCCCTCTCGGGTCACCTTCGGGTCTACTCGGGGACGATCGCGACGGTCGGGCAATTGGAGATGAACCCGGCCGACTTGAGACCCGCCAGGTCGGCGTTGGCGGCGCCCATGCCGCCGCTCGTGAGCTCGCCGGCCTTCGCGCGGGTGGCGATGTCTGCGGCGGACTTCAGCAGCGTCCGCGTGCCGCCACTGACGGCGGCGTCGCTCCAGACGACCGGGACGACGTCCCACAGCGGGCTGTAGTCGCGGCCACCGGGGATCGAGGCCTGGATGTTGAGCGGCTCGCCCTCGCCGAGGACAGCCGACTGCAGGCCCTGACGGTTCGGGTCGTCCTTGCCACGCACGCCGTTGACGACCGGGATGATCGCCGAGCGGGACGAGCTGGCCGGGTCGCTGACGCCCTCACCGGGCGCGGCGCCGAGGTTCGGCGCCAGGATGCTCTCCTCCAGCGCCGCGACGACGTCCACCGACGCGTCCAGACGCAGATACGCCACCTTCTGGCCGCCGCTGAACCCGTGCAGGGTCTTGAGCGTCACCTGCTTAGCGTCGGTGTCGAGGTCGGTGACGGCATCGAGTTGCCCGGTGTCGTTCGCGACCTGGGTGGCGTTGAGGACGATCGCGCCGTCCACCGTGACGAGCGGGCTGTAGTCCTTATCGCCGATCGCGCCGGGGGCGACCTTGGTCGGCGGGAACCCGTCGGGTCCCGGCGTGACCGAGCGCTCAGGCGCGAAGTCCACCGTGCCGGCGAACGTCAGGAGGGGCTCCGTTCCGGTCGCCTTCTGGACGGCTTTGGTGGAGAGGGCGTTGGCGAGCTTGGGCGCCCAGTTGACGCCGCGCTTGGCGGCATCCGCCTCTTCGGACGACTCGGTCACGACGTACCAGGTCGTCGCGCCCGTGGCGGTCCGGCCCTCGAACAGCGGCAGCGTCACCGTCCCGGCCGCGTCGTCGAAGTTGACCGCGCTCTTGAGGAAGAGCGTTTCGGACGCCGCCGGTGTCGCGGCGGTCGCGGTCGTCGTGCCCCCTCCGGCGGCCGCGTCGTCCGAGCCACCGCATCCTGCGATGACGGCTGACGCCGCCGCCAGGACCGCGATCGCCGCCAACGGTGACCGCCAGGTTGTATGCCGCTTCATAGAGTCCCCTCCGTCGAGATCCGAGACGCGGCGGGTGCCGCATGCCTGGGGCAACGTAGGGTCGTCCCCTTACACGGATGTCTCGCGCCCCTTACAGCCCGCTTAACCCGGTTGCTACATGCGTTCCGGCGCCTCGACTCCGAGCAGGTCGAGCGCGAGGGCCATCACCGACTGCACCGCGCGGGTCAGCTCGACGCGGAAGGGCTTGACGTCGGCGGGCGCGTCGTAGACGCGGCACTGCTCATAGAAGACGTGGAAGTCGCGTGAGAGATCGATCAGGTACGCGACCACTCGGTGCGGGGCGCGGCGCCGCTCGGCCTCGCCCGCCACCTCGGGCCACTCGACCAGGCGCAGGGTGAGGGCGCGCTCGGCCGGCTCGACCGACGGCGGTGCGGCGCACGGCGGGACCTCGCCCACCCGCTCCAGCACGTTGCACGCGCGCGCGTGGACGTACTGCGCGTAGTAGACGGGGTTCTCGCGGCTCTGCTCGCGGGCGACGGCCAGGTCCAGCTCGAACGGTGTCTCGTTGGCGCGCTGCACCAAGAAGAACCGGGCGGCGTCGCCCCCGATGTCATCGATCAGCTCCGACAGGGACACGAGCGTCCCCGCCCGCTTGCTCATCTTCTTCTCCTCGCCGCCCTCCACGAGGCTGACGAGCTGAATGAGCGGGACCTCCAGCATGGCCGGGTCGTGGCCGCCGGCGGCGAGCACCGCGCGCAGCCGGTGCAGGTACCCGTGGTGGTCGGCGCCCAGGACGTTGATCAGGACGTCGTAGCCACGCGCGGCCTTGTCGAGGTGATAGCCGATGTCCGGGGCGATGTAGGTGGTGGTGCCGTCGGCGCGGCGCAGCACCCGGTCCTTCTCGTCGCCGTAGGCCGACGTGCGAAACCAGACCGCGCCGTCTTGCTCGTAGGCGTCGCCGGCGGCCATCAGGCGATCGATGCCCGCGGCCACCTGACCGCTCTCGTGCAGCGAGGCTTCCGAGAAGAACGCGTCGAAGCGCACGCGAAAGCGCGTCAGGTCCCCCTGCATCCGCTCGAGCATCAACGTCTTGGCCCGGTCGGCCAGGGCGTCGCCGGTCAGACCGGATCCCGCAAGCTCGCGGGCGATCTCGGTGACGTACTCGCCGTGGTAGCCGTCCTCGGGGACCGCGGTGTCGCGCCTCGCGAGCTGATCGATGCGCGCGGCCACCGACTCGCCGAACAGCGCGATCTGCCGCCCGTGGTCGTTGACGTAGAACTCGCGGTGGACCTCGTGGCCGGCGAAGTCCAGGATCCGGCCGAGCGAGTCGCCGAACGCGGCGTGCCGCGCGTGGCCGACGTGCAGCGGACCGGTGGGGTTGGCCGACACGAACTCCAGGTGGATTCGCCGCGGGTGGGTCGCCGCTCCCGCGCCGTAGCGGTCTCCCGCCGCCACGACCGCCGCCGCCGCCCGCGCAAACCATGCAGGCGCCAGCGTGATGTTGACGAAGCCGGGACCCGCGACCTCGACCGCCGCCACGTCCGCCACGCCTTGGAGCGCTGCGGCCACATCCGCCGCGATGTCGCGCGGCGGGCGGCGGGCGGCCTTGGCCAGGCTCATGGCGACCGGCGTGGCCAGGTCACCGTGCTCCTGGCTCGACGGCTGCGCGAGCTCCACCCGCACCGACGGATCGATGGATGCGGTCACGCCCAGCACGGCGTCAACGATGGGCGTGGTCAGTGCATCGGGGCTCACGAGCGGGCAATGTTAGCGACAGCAGCCATACCATCGACTCGGGAGCGCTCATGGCGAGCTCGGTCCACCGCATCCCCGGCATGATCCTGACCGACCGCTGGTTCACCGTCCCCCTGAACCACACCGATCCCGAGGGCGCGACCCTGCAGGTATTCGCCCGCGGCGTCGCGGCGCCCAACGCCGCCGCCGACCTGCCCTGGCTCGTGTACTTGCAGGGCGGCCCGGGCTTCGGCTCGCCGCGGCCGGCGGAGCCGAGCGGCTGGATCGGGCGCGCGCTCAAGGACTATCGCGTGCTGCTATTGGACCAGCGCGGCACTGGACGCTCCACCCCGGTGCTGCCCGAAACGCTCGCCCGCATCGGCTCACCGGAGCAGCAGGCCGAGTACCTGGCGCACTTTCGCGCCGACAACATCATCCGCGACGCCGAGCTGATCCGCCGCGAGTTGATCGGCGACGACACCTGGAGCGTGCTGGGGCAGAGCTTCGGCGGGTTCTGCGTGACGCGCTACCTGTCGGCGTCGCCGGACGGCCTGCGCGAGGCGTTCATCACCGGGGGCCTGCCGCCCATCGGCGGTCACCCGGATGACTTCTACCGGCTGACGTGCCAGCGGATGCTCGACCGAAACGCCCTCTACTACGAGCGCTACCCCGCCGACCGGGATCTGGTCCGGCGGGTCACAGCGCGCCTGGACGCGGGCGACGTGCTGCTGCCGGACGGGAGCGTGCTGACGTCGCGCCGCTTCCGGCAGCTCGGGATGCTGCTGGGCATGGGCGACGGATTCGAGCGGCTGCACTACGGGCTCGAGCAGGCCTTCGCCGGCGTCGAGGGCGAGCTGTCCTCCCCGTTCCTGCGCGAGGTGTACGGGCAGGAGCCGTTCGAGACCAACCCGATCTTCGCGCTGATCCACGAGGCCTGCGTGTGCGACGGCACGGCCTCGCGCTGGTCGGCCGACCGTCTGCGGGCCGAGTACCCGGACTTCGAGGACCCGACCACGCTGACCGCCGAGGCCATCTACCCGTGGATGTTCCAGGACTACGCGGCGCTGCGGCCGTTCGCCGACGCCGCCGAGATCCTGGCCGACCTGGAGTGGCCGCCGCTCTACGATCCGGCGGTGCTCGCCGCCAACACCGTCCCGGCGGCCGCGGCGATGTACTACGACGACATGTACGTTGAGCGCGTCCACTCCGAGGCGACCGCGCGGGCGATCCCGGGGCTGCGCGTCTGGGTCACCAACGAGTACCAGCACAACGGGCTGCGGACCGACGGCGCCAACATCCTGGACCGCCTGATCGCCCTGGCACGCGGCGAGCG
>JBKKDD010000259.1:0-4530 GCA_046708705.1 Miltoncostaeaceae bacterium
GTCCCATCGGTGCATGCACCTCTCTATCCGGGGAGGCGAGCACCACCGGGGACCGGGGTGGCGTGCTAAATGGGGGCAGGCTGCGCTACCGATCTCGCCTTCGCCGGTGATTTAGGAATGGTACCACGCCCCCCCCCCCGGAAGGTCGAGGTCTTTGGCTCCGCGCCTCCGTCCGTCCGGAATCACGCTGCGGGAGCCTCGGGAGCGGCGCCGTCCAGGAGCAGGACGGGATCGCCGATCATCGTGAGGCGCTGATCGATGGCCGTGATCTCCAAGGTCGAGCTCGCCCGTCAGCACCACGGTCACCACGCCGTCCACGTCCTCGACATGCGCCTGAAGGATGTCGTTCAGGGCGACGCCATGAGGAGGCTCAAGGCCACGACCGTTGTGATCAGAGCTCCATCGTGAGCTTTCGCCGCCGGGGATCGGGGCAGCGAATGCAATTGGAATCTGCTCGAATGGGCGATTCTCGAGAATCGCTCGAAAACGCCACACACACCCCGACACGTCACGCATCCCGAACCGGTTCAGGCGAGCGTGCCCCCGATGGGATCAGGTCGGGGTCAGCAGCGGCTCGACGGCGTCCAGGATGTGCTCGGCGCAGCGGGACTTGCTGGTGCGACCGACGGCGCGGGTCGCGTCGCCTGGGCCGATGATCGTGATCGCGTTGTCGTCGGACTCGAACCCGATCCCTGCGAGGGCGACATCGTTGTACACGATCACGTCGAGGTGCTTGCGGACGCGCTTCGCGCGGGCGCGTTCCAGGCCCTCGGGGCCGTGCTCGGCGGCGAACCCGACCAGGATCTGCGCCGTGCGCGCATCTGCGAGCGTCGTGAGGATGTCGACAGTCGGCTCCAGGGTGACCTCGAGTCGGTCGTGCGCCGACTTGTCGAGCTTGCCGTCGTGTCCCGCGGTCGGGCGGAAGTCGGCCACCGCGGCTGCCATCACGAGCAGGTCCGTCTCGGCAAACGCCGCCGTGGTGGCGTCCAGGAGTTGGGCCGCGGTCGCGACGTCGATGTAGGCGATGCCGAGGTGGCGCGGCAAATCCACGTTGGCGGCGATCACGGTGACGTCGGCGCCGCGGGCGCGCGCGGCCTCGGCGATGGCCATGCCCATGCGGCCGCTGGAGCGGTTGCCGACGTACCGCACGGAGTCGATCGGCTCGCGTGTTCCCCCGGCGGTCACCAGCACCCGCCGTTCCGCCCACGCGCCGTCGCGGGCACGGAGGCGTGCGACGACCGCCGCCACGATGTCCTCGGTCTCGGCCAGGCGGCCGGCGCCGACGTCGCCGTCGGCGAGCAGGCCCTCACCCGGCGCGATGACCTGGACGCCGCGCGCGACCAGGGTCGCGATGTTCGCCCGGGTGGCCGGGTGCTCCCACATACGCGTGTTCATGGCGGGCGCCACCAGCACTGGCCCGGTGAACGCCAGGGCGACCGTGGTCAGCAGGTCGTCGGCCAGGCCCGCGGCCATACGGCCGATCGTATTGGCCGAGGCGGGGGCCACGAGCACGAGATCGGCCGCGCGCGCGAGGTCCAGGTGCCGGTAGTCCGGGACGTCGTCCTCGGCGAATGTCTCGGTACCGACCCGGTTGCCGCTGAGCGCGGCGAAGGAGGCGGCGCCGACGAAGCGCTGGGCGGCTCGCGTCATCACGACGTGGACGTCATGGCCGTCGCGCCGCAGCGCCCGCACGGTGTCGATCGCCTTGTACGCGGCGATGCCGCCGGTCACCCCGAGCACGATCGTCGCCATCAGGACAGCATGCCGATCTCGCCGGCGATCACGTCGGCAAGGGCGTCGGTCGCGGTGTCCAGATCGTCGTTGACGACGCGGTGGTCGAACTCCCCCATGGCGGCGAGCTCCCGCTTGCTGACCTCCAGGCGCGCGGCGATCTCGCCGGCGCTGTCGGTGTTGCGGTCCTCCAGTCGCCGCGCGAGCTCGGACATGGACGGGGGTGCGATGAACACGGTCACCGCGTCCGGCAGCATCGTCCTGATGACGCGCGCGCCCTCCAGCTCGATCTCGACGACCACCGACCGGCCCGCCGCCAGGTGCGCCTGGACCTCGCTGCGAAGCGTGCCGTAGCGGTTACCCGCGTACTCCACGTGCTCGAGGAACTCCCCGGCCGCGACCGCACGGGCGAACGCGTCCGGGGACATGAAATAGTAGTCCTCACCCTGGACCTCGCCGGGGCGCATTCCCCGGGTCGTCGCGGACACCGCGACGGTCAGACCGGGGAACCGGCGAAGGACCCGCTCGATGAGCGTTCCCTTCCCGGCTCCTGACGGTCCCGAAATGACGAGGACGCGAGCTCGGTGCGTTACCGGCTCAGAAGATCGACCAGCTCGATGCGTTGACGTTCCGACAGCCCCCCGACGGTCTTCCCCTGCGAGATGCGACAGTGGGTGATGAACCGCGTCGCCTTGACCTTGCCGTACTTCGGTACTGCGAGAAGCATGTCAAACACCTTGGCCGTCATCACGTAGTCGGGAGGATCTTGGATGACGTCCTTAATTTGGACCTGACCGCTCTTCAGATCCTTTTTGAGTTGCGCCCGGCGGGAGCGGATGTCGTTCGCGCGACGGAGTGCGTCCATTCGCTGATCGAGCGACCGTTCGGGGGCCTGTGCGGGAGCCTTCAAAGTGGTGACCATCGGCGAGGACTATAAGGCCCACGCTGCGGGTTCTGCAAGTAGGTATTTGCAGGTCGTTTCACGAAAATTTCATGCACGTTGCAGGGAGGTTACATTCTGGGCCCGTTCCGGTGGCTCAAGCTCAACCTGAGGTCCAATGGGGTCGGAGCCCGATGGGAGCTTCTCCAAGGATATCTTGGATCGCGACGGGAGTACGACCAGGGCTGCGCAGCGCATCCACGGTCGCCTCGGCGGCCTCCATGGTCGTGATGCAGGGGATTCCCGCACGTACGGCGGCGCGGCGGATGGCCGGACCGTCGCTGTGCGCGCGGCGCCCGCTGGGCGTGTTGACGACCAACGCGACCCCGCCGCGCGCGATGAGCGCGGGGATGTCGGCCGCCCCCTCGTCCAGCTTCGCGATCGGCGTCACGGGCAATCCCGCCGCCCTGATCGCCGCGGCCGTGCCGAGGGTCGCGACCAGCGTAAAGCCCAGGCGCGACAGGCGCTGCGCGACCCCGACGGCCCGGGGCTTGTCCATGTCCCCCGTCGAGATCACGGCGATGCCGCCCGCCGGGAGCGCCACGCCCGCGCCGCGCTGCGCCTTGCCGAACGCCTCGCCGAAGCTGCCGCCGATGCCCATTACCTCGCCGGTCGCACGCATCTCGGGCCCGAGCGTGGGGTCGGTCAGCGGGAAGCGCGCGAACGGCAGCACGGCCTCCTTGACCGCGACGTGGCGGGGGACGCGATCGGGCTCCAGGTCCAGGTCCTCGATCCGGGCGCCCAGCATCAGGCGCACCGCGTGGTGGACCAGCGGCGTCCCGGTCGCCTTCGCGACAAAGGGCACCGTCCGCGACGCCCGCGGGTTGGCCTCGATCACGAACAGCTCGCCGTCCTGCAGCGCGAACTGCACGTTGACCAGCCCCACCGCCCCCAGGCGCACGGCGATCTGAGCCGTCTGCTCCTCGATCTGGCGCAGCACCCCGGGCCCCGTCTCCTGGGGCGGGGTCACGCAGGCCGAGTCGCCGGAGTGGACCCCCGCTGCCTCCACGTGCTCCAGGATCGCGGCGACATGGCAGGATCTGCCGTCACAGAGGGCGTCCATGTCCAGCTCGATCGCGTCCTCCAGGAAGCGGTCCACCAGCACCGGCCAGGAGGGCGCCTCGCGCTCCAGGTACGCGGCCAGCTCGTCGCGGTCGAACACGATCGCCATCGCCCTGCCGCCCAGCACGTAGGACGGGCGCACCAACACCGGGAAGCCCACCGACTCGGCGGCGGAGAGCGCCTCCTGCGGTGAGCTCGCGATCGCCCACGGCGGGGCGCGCAGCCCGAGCTCGGCCAGCACTGCGCCGAACCGCTCGCGGTCCTCGGCCAGATCGATCGCCGCGGCCGGGGTGCCCAGCAGCGGCACGCCCTCCGCCTCGAGCGCGCGGGCCATGCGCAGCGGCGTCTGCCCGCCGAGTTGGGTGATCACGCCGAGGGGGCGCTCACGGGCGCAGATGTCCAGGACCGCGTCCAGCGTCACCGGCTCCAGGTAGAGCCGGTCGCTGACGCCGTGGTCGGTCGACACGGTCTCGGGGTTGCAGTTGATCATGACCGCGGCGTAGCCCAGGGCCCGCACCGCCTGCGCCGCCTGCACGCAGCAGTAGTCGAACTCGACGCCCTGGCCGATGCGGTTGGGACCCGAGCCCAGCACGATCACCGATTCGCGGGTGTCGGTGTGCTCCTCGCCCGCGGTCGCGAACGCGCTGTAGAAGTACGGCGTCTGGGCGGCGAACTCGCCCGCGCAGGTGTCGACCGCGTGGTAGGTCGGCACCACGCCGAGGGTGCGGCGGCGGCGTCCCACGTCCAGCTCGCCGGTTCCGGTCGCCTGCGCGATGTCGCGGTCGGTCAGGCCCGCG
>JBKKDD010000260.1:0-3551 GCA_046708705.1 Miltoncostaeaceae bacterium
CCGCAGCCCGGCGTGGGGCACTCGCCGATGGGCTCCTTGGCCGCCGAGGGCGCCGCGTTGGTCTCGCCGCGGGCCACCATCTGGCGGGCGGTCTCCGCGTCGATCTCTCCCTTCTGGGCGCGCACCCGCTTCCAGATGACGTAACCGCATCCGGGCTCGGTGCGGCTCTTCCAGCTGGTGCAGCCGTAGCTCTTGGTGCGCTCGATGATCTCGCCGTCGCAGTCGGGGGTGGGGCAGGGGCCGATGATCTCGCGCTCGGCGACGAGGTCGGCGCTCGACTTGCCCTCGGCGATGTACGCGAGCGCCTGCTCCAACGAGAGCGTCTTGCCGTTGGCCTGCTTCCACAGGGTGTAGCCGCACCCCGGCTCGTCCTTGCTCGTGTAGCTGTTGCAGCCGTAGCTCTTGGGGTACTCGACGATGTGACCGGGGCAGTCGGGCGTGGGGCACGGCGCGAGCTCCCGCCGTTCGATGCGCAGGTTCTCGCGGTCCTTATCGGCGAACCATGTGACGACGTCGCGCGTGAAGTCGACGACATCCCTGCGGAAGTCCTGGTGGCGCTGCGTCCCCCGCTGGATCTCGTTGAGACGCTGCTCCCACTGGCCCGTCAACTGCGGCTTGGTCAGCACGTGATCGCCGAGCATCAGGATCAGCCCGACGCCCTTCTCGGTCGCGCGCAGGTTCCTGCCGTCGCGCTCGACGTACTCCGCGTCGATCAGCCGCTCGATGGTCGCGGCCCGGGTGGCGGGCGTGCCCAACCCGGCGTCCTTCATCGCCTCGGCGGCCTCGTCGTCGTCCACGAGCTTGCCCGCGGTCTCCATCGCTCGCAGCAGCGTGCCCTCGCTGAACCGCGCCGGCGGCTTGGTGCGCTTGGCGAGCGCCTCGACCTCGGCGCAGTCGACCGCCTCGCCCTGCGTGAGCTTCGGCAGCTTCTGCTCGCGCTCCTCATCCTCCTTGGCGGGGCCGCGGGTGTCGTCGGCCTCCTCGCCGTAGACCGCCCGCCAACCCGCCTCGATCAGCACCTTGCCGCGGCTGCGAAACAGGTGCCCCTCGCAACGGGTCTCGACCACCGTGTTCTCGAACCGCGCCGGCGGGTGGAACACCGCCAGATATCGCCTCGCGACCAGGTCGTAGATCCGCGCCTCGTCGCGGTTGAGCGCGGCCAGGTCGTGATCGTCGTCGGTGGGGATGATCGCGTGGTGGTCGGTCACCTTGGCGTCGTTGATGACCTTGCCGAGCGGCAGCTTGTCGAGCCCCATCACGAAACGCGCCGCGTCCGCGTACACCGGCGACGCCGACCCCACCCGCGCGGCCACCGGCTTGAGCTGCCCGACCATGTCCCCGGACAGGTACCGCGAGTTGGTTCGCGGATAGGTCAGCATCTTGTGCTGGTCATACAGCGACTGCGCGGTCGAAAGCGTGCGCGACGCCGAGAAGCCGAAGCGCCGGTTGGCCTCGCGCTGCAACGTGGTCAGGTCGTAGAGGAGCGGCGACTGCTCGGTCTGCGGCTTGGTCTCCAGGGACTCGACCACGGCGGCTTTCCCCTGCACGGTGGCCACCACGGCCGCGGCCGGCTCGGCCGACTTCATGCGTGTGGTGGAGCCCTCGTGCCACAGACCTGCGTAGCGGGTGCCGGCGGCGGTCGCGAAGGTCGCCTCGACCTCCCAGTAATCCTCGGGCACGAACGCCTGGATCGCCAGGTCGCGATGGGCGATCAGCGCGAGCGTCGGGGTCTGCACGCGGCCGAGCGACAGCACCTTGCGGGCGGAGCCGGCCTTGGTGGTGGCGGCGCGGGTCGCGTTCATGCCCACAAGCCAATCCGCCTCGCTGCGTGCTCGGGCGGCCTCCTCGAGCGGGAGCATCTCCTCGTCGTCGCGCAGGTGTTCGAACGCGTCGCGAATCGCCTTTGACGTCATCGAGGAGAACCACGCGCGCTTGACCGGCTTCTGCCTGGCCTTGGCGGGCGCGGTCTCCAGGATCAGCTTGAAGATCAGCTCGCCCTCGCGTCCGGCGTCACAGGCGTTGACGATGACGTCGATGTCCGGGAGGGCCATGTACTTGTGCAGGGCCTTCAACTGCTTGCCGGCCTTGGCGTCACGCGCCTGGTACTTGAACTCCTCGGGCACGATCGGCAGATCCTCGTACTTCCACTTCTTGTAGCGCTCGTCGTACTGGTCGGGGTCGACCTGCTCCACCAGGTGGCCGATCGCGAAGCCCACGACCGTGGTCGGGCTCTCGTAGAAGTCGCCGTTCTTGGCGAACGTCCCGGGCAAGGCGCCGGCCACGTCGCGGGCGACGGACGGCTTTTCGCAGATGATCAGTGAGCGGGGCATCGGCCGGCGAGGGTAGCACCATTGCGCGGGATCCCGTCAATCAGGGCTCGGCCCGCACCTTGCGGCGCAGCGTGTTCGAGTCGGACCGATCCCGCTTGCCACGCGGGATCGCGGTCGATGCTGAGGGGCAGTCGAGACACAACTCCCGCGAAGGGTGGCGAGCGAAAACCGAGCACGTATGGCGACGGTTTGCAGCCGTCAACCGAGAGGGAGTTCCGAGACAGTCCCTTAGCCGAAAAACGGCTCGGCGACCGCGAAGCGCTCGGGCGGCACGGTTTTGAGCCGGGCGACCCCGTCCCCGATCGGGATGTCGACGACGTCGTCGCCGTGGAGCGCGACCATCCGGCCGAACCGCCCCTGCGCGACCAGTTCGGCGGCGTGGCTGCCGAAGCGGGTGGCGAGGATCCGGTCGTACGCATTGGGGGTGCCACCGCGCTGGACGTGGCCGAGCACGGCGACGCGCGTATCGAAGCCCGTGCGCGTGCGCACGCCCTCGGCGATCTGCTCGCCGATGCCGACCTTGGCGAGCTGCTTGTGGCCGAAGTCGTCCAGCTCGGCCTCCTGATCGGCGTCGCCCAGCTCGAACCCCTCGCTCACCACGACGATCGAGAAGTCCTTGCCCCGGTCGTGCCGAGAGCTGATCGCGGCGCAGACGTCCTCGAGCGTCCGGGGCTCCTCCGGGATCAGGATGAAGTCCGCTCCGCCCGCCAGGCCCGCGTAGGTTGCGATCCACCCGACATGGCGACCCATGACCTCGACGATGATCACCCGGTCGTGGGACTCGGCGGTGCTGTGCAGGCGGTCGATGGCGTCGGTCGCGATCTGCACCGCGGTGGCGAACCCGAACGTGTAGTCGGTCCCGTCCAGGTCGTTGTCGATGGTCTTCGGCACGCCGACACACGGCACGCCGTGTAGCTCGGTGAGCTTGGCCGCGACCCCGAGGGTGTCCTCGCCACCGATCGCGACGAGCGCGTCCAGGCCGAGCGCCGTGAAGCTTTCCGCACAGCGCGCGCCGCCCTCGGCGTCCTTGAACGGGTTGGTGCGCGAGGTTCCAAGGATCGTGCCCCCGCGGGGCAGCAGCCCGCTGACCGCGCCGGGATCGAGCGGCATGGTGTGCTGGTCCAGCAGCCCGCGCCAGCCGTTGCGCAGCCCGACGTGGGTATGCCCGTGGCGCGACGCGCCGACCCGCACGACTGCGCGGATGACCGCGTTGAGGCCGGG
>JBKKDD010000261.1:0-18230 GCA_046708705.1 Miltoncostaeaceae bacterium
GTTTGCGTTTGGCCACGGGGGGCCGCTGCGGTGTCTGAGTCGTGTCGGCCGTGACGGCCTTCTTGCGCTTGCCGAACATCGCCGTTCCCTTCGATCTGACCGCTGCTCGCACAATTCCACTTCTGTATCGGCGAATTGCAGGCAAATGATGAGCGGGGGATTGCTACGGGCGTGGCGGCGGCGGTCGGGCAGGGCGTGCCGGTGCGCACGGCGTAGTCGGCCCAGCGTTCGGCGACGGTCGCGAAGCTCAGGATCGGGTACTGGGGCGCGAGGCTGCGCAGGAGCGTGACGTGGGAGCAGTGGTAGGAGGCGTTCGCGAGGTAGCTGCGAAACGGCCGGCCGGGCGTCAGCAGGCCGTAGGAGCTCCCCCTGCCGGCGTCGTGCGCCGGCAGGTAGCGGTCCAGGGTCCCGGCGCCCTCGTCGGCCAGGCGTCTGGCCTCGTTGGCCGCGGCCTCGCTCTGGGGTGAGGCCCCCGTCACCGGCGCCCGGAGCGCCCGCTCGGCGGCGCGCAACTCGACCAGCGTGACCATCAGGCCGTTGAGGGCCGCGCTCTTCCACGGATCGTCGCCCGGGTAGGCGCGCTCGACGAACCAGGGCGCCGTGATCGATCCGGCCGGGTAGGCGACCATGCTGCGCGACCCGCCCGCCGCGACCGGCACCGCGAGCGACGCCATGGCCTCGACCGACGTGGGGGGCTCGCCGTCGGCGCTTCGCTTACTGGGGCGCCGGGGGCGACGGCAGCAGGGGCGGCGGGAACGGGGATCGCCGCCGCGACGGCGTGGGGGCATCAGTCGCGCCACTCCATGACCGACTCCAGCGGCTGCCGGGGGCGGGCCGGTGGCGCGATCGCGCCCCTGCCCAGGTACACGAAGGCGACGATGGCGTCGTCCGGCGTCAGGCCGAGCGCGATGGCGACCTCGGGCTCGTCCACGATGGCGCCGGTTCGCCACATGGCCCCGAGGCCCTTCAGGTGGGCGCCCAGCAACAGGTTCTGCACGGCGGCCGCCACCGCGTCGCGGTCCTCGCGGGCGCGGACGGGCTCCTCCCGATCGGTGCGCACCACGCACACGATGACGACCGGTGCACGCTCAAGCCGGGCCGATTCGCGCGCCACGACCTCGTCGCCCGCGTCGGGACGTTCACGCAGGACCGCGGTGGCGTGGGCCTCGCCGACCGCCCGCCGTGAGGCGCCGCTCAGCACGATGAACCGCCACGGCGCGGTCAGGTGGTGGTTGGGCGCGTACGTCGCCGCGACCAGCAGCTCCTCGACGACGTCGCGGGGGATCGGCTCCTGCGTGACCCGGCCGACGCTCCGGCGCGAGCGCAGCACATTCAGTTCGTCACCCATTCGTCACCATGGTACGGCGCGGATCCCGTGAGGCCTGCATTCCGGTCACCCGTAGCCCAGGCGCTCGAGGTCGTCCTCGTCCATGCCGAGGTGGTGTCCCAGCTCGTGCAGGACGGTGATCCTGACCTCGTCGACCAGCTCCTGCGGGTTCGCGCAATCGTCCAGCAGCGGATGCATGTAGACCGCGATCATCGGGGGCAGGCCGCCGTCCGCCGCCCACGGTTCGTCGAGCGGGGCGCCCAGGTAGAGGCCGTACAGCCCGGGGTCGTCCGGGGGCGAGCGTTCCTCGACGACGACGGCGACCTCGGCCAGGGCCGAGGCGAATGGCTCGGGCACGTCGTCGATGGCCTTCGCGACGAGTCGCTCGAACGATTGTCGGTCCAACGTGTCTGCCCACTTCCTGGACTTTTGGGGGGTATTCATCCGTGGCGCAATGCGGTTGAATGATGACACCGCACGTCACCACGGAAGGTGGGCACCGAGTATGCGTCACGTCCGAACCGCTCTGATCGCCGCAGTGGCATCCCTTGCGCTCCTCCCGGCGCTGGCCGCGGCGGAGCCGCGCGGCGACGAGGCACGGATGATCTCGCCGACGCGGGCGATCGCACTGATCGGGTCCGGCGCCGTCGAGTGGGGGCAGCTGATCGACCGCGGCATCGAGGACGACCTCGTGCTCTTCCCCGCGACCGGGCGCCGCTACCAGGCGACGATCGCCACGTCGTCCATGCGCGCGAGCGTCATCGAGGCAGCCACCATGGCCAAGGGCTTCGATCTGACCGACGTCAACGCGATACCGATGCGCCCGGCCGCCCCCGTCGACGAGGGCGGTGGGTTCGACTGGTCCGGTTGGCTCCAGACCTGGGGCCCGCTCATCCTGATGGCGGCCCTCGTCGCGCTGATCTACGTGACCGTCCGTCAGATGGGCGGCGCGCGCTTCAGCAACAAGGTCAAGGCCGTGATCTCCCACACCAAGCTGGCGGACGTTGCCGGCATCGACGAGATCCGCGACGAGGTCATCGAGATCGCCGAGTATCTGCGCGAGCCGGCTCGCTTCGAGGCGATGGGCGCCACGCTGCCCAAGGGGATCGTGCTCTACGGGCCTCCCGGCACCGGCAAGACCCTGCTCGCCAAGGCGGTGGCGGGCGAGGCGGGCGTGCCGTTCTTCAGCGCGTCGGGATCTGAGTTCGTCGAGGTGTACGTGGGCGTCGGCGCGCGGCGTATCCGCGACCTGTTCGAGGCCGCGCGCAAGAACGCGCCCTCGTTGCTCTACATCGACGAGATCGACGCCATCGGCGAGCGGCGCAGCGGCGGCGGTGGCGGCGGCGAGCGAGAACACACCGCCACCCTGGATCAGCTGCTGTCCGAGATGGACGGGTTCGACGTCGATCCCGGCAAGCCGGTCGTGGTGCTGGCGTCGACCAACCGTCTCGAGCACCTGGACCCGGCGCTGGTCCGTGCGGGCCGCTTCGACCGCAAGATCGCGGTGGGCCTGCCCGACCGCCAGGCCCGGCGCCTGATCTTGGACGTCCACACGCGTACCCGGCCGATCGCGCCGGGCGTCGAGTTGGGCCAGGTGGCGGCGTTCACCGCCGGCATGGCCGGCGCGGACCTTGCGGCGCTGTGCAACGAAGCCGCGTTCGAGGCAACGCGCGCCCGTCGCTCCGCCATCGTCCTGGATGACTTCCGCCGCGCGCTGCTGCGCCTGGCCGCCGGTCCCGAGAAGCGCACCCAGGTGCTGTCGGAGACCGAGCGGACGCTGGTCGCCTACCACGAGATGGGCCACGCGATCGTGGGGCACATGCTCCCCAACTGTGAGCCGATCGAGCGCGTGACCGTGATCCCGCAGGGTCAGGCACTCGGAGTGACCGTGTCCTTCCCGGATGAGGATCGTTTTCTGGCCACGCGGCAGGAGCACCTGGACCGCCTCGCGCGCATCATGGGCGGCCGCGCGGCCGAGGAGCTGATCTTCGGGCAGATGACCTCGGGCGCCGCCGACGACCTGCGGCGCGCAACCGAGTTGGCCCGGATCATGGTGCAGGACCTGGGCATGGCGCGCAGCACGACCGAGGAGAGTCTGGCCGCCGGGTTGACCGGCGGGTCGCGCGGACCGACGGGTGAGGAGCGGATCGAGCGTGAGATCCAGTCCCTTTTGGGCGGCGCCTACCGGGCAGCGTACGAGCTGTTGGAGGATAACGAGGACATGCTGCACCGCTCGGCCGCGGCGCTGCTGGACGCCGAGGCGCTCGACCGCGAGGAGGTCGAAGGCCTGCTCGGCCCCCGCCCCGAGATGTTCCGTCTCCGCCCGCTCGGCGAGACGATCCAGTTGAACGCGATGAACCCCGAGGTCGAGGAGCACGGCGCCGACGAGGCGGTCGCGTAGCGCTCCACGAGCCGGCGCCGTCCCCGCGTGCGCTCACGGGGCGCGGCTCCCCACACCCACCCCGACGCCGGCTACGCGCCGAAACTCGACCCAGTTTGTGTCAGAAGTGTGTTACACGTCACAAAACTCACTCGTACGTGTATCGAGAGTCACACAACTGGCGCGCTGCGACGCCAAATGGGTTTTTGGGCACTCCGCCGGGCGGACCCGGTCCAGAAGGCACTTTCCTGGGGTGCGAGGTGCGAGGGGCTGAAGGGTGTGAGCACGCGCGGCAAACCGTGAGCTGCGAGGGGCGGCGGAGCCGGGTCAGATGAGGCGGTGCTGCCAGCCGAGGGATGTCGCCGGGACAATCTCGCCGTGGCGGCGGAGGGTCAGGCCTGCTCCTGTGATCACTCGGCCGATGGGCGTCAGCGGGAGGTCCAGGCGGTCGCCCAGGGACGCCGCAAGTGACGGGGGGCCGGTGACGATGAGCTCGTAGTCGTCGCCGCCGGTCGCGGCAAGGAGGTCGGCGGTCTTCCCCGTTGCGTTCGCGACTGCGATGACGCCCTCCGTCAGCGGGAGGTCGTGCAGGTCGATCTCGATCGCGACGCCCGACGCCGAGGCCAGGCGCGTGGCGTCCAGCGCCAGGCCGTCCGAGCAGTCCATCATCGCCGTCGCGCCGGCGGCGGCCAGTTGCCGTCCGGCATCCACGCGGGGTGTCGGGCGGCGGGACCGGGCGCGCAGCGCGTCTGCCTCCGCCACCCCTGCCGCCAGCTCGGGATGCTCCAGGAGCGCCAGCCCGGCCGCCGCCCCGCCGAGGGCGCCGGTGACCCACACCAGGTCGTCCGGGACGGCCGTCGACCTGAGGCACGGTCGGGTCCCCGCGTCCATTCGACCGACTGCGGTCACCGCCAGCACGAGCGCGGGCGCGCGGGTCAGGTCACCGCCCGCGATCGTCACCCCGTGCAGCGCCGCGAGCGCTTCCATGCCCGCGTACAGCTCGTCGATGGCGTCTCCCGAGAGCGGGTCGTCGGCGGGTAGTCCCAGCCCCACGAAGGCGGCCACCGGCGTCGCGCCCATCGCGGCCAGGTCCGACAGGTTGACTGCGAGCGCCTTATGGCCGATGTCGCCGAACGAGCCGGTCGTGCGGCGAAAATGCACGCCGTCGACCAACAGGTCCTGCGTCACGACCGTCGGCGGATCCCCCTCGAGCACCGCGGCGTCGTCGCCGATCCCGACTGCGACGCCCGGCCGGATGGCGAGGGCGTTCGCGATGCGTCTGACGAGCGCGAGCTCTGAATGTGGATCGGGCAACGGCGGATGACCTCGAGCCGGCGGACCTGGCCGAGCGAATCTACCGTTCGCATGGCAGCCTGATCAGCCGATGCTCTCGCCGGCGTGACGACTTCCCAACAGCTCGGTGAGCGTGTCGATGTCGACGGGGCGCTGGAAGATGGAGCCCTGGCCGCGCGGGCATCCCAGCTCCTGCAGACGCTCCAGTTGCGGGGCGGTCTCGACACCCTCGGCCACCACTTCCAAGCCGAGTTGCTGTCCAAGGGTGATGATGGTCGCGGCCAGCGGGTCGCCGCTGTCGATGCCGTCGACGAACCGCCGGTCGATCTTGAGCTGAGTAATCGGGAGTGACGTGAGGTGGGCCAGCGAGCCGAAGCCCGTGCCGAAGTCGTCCAACGACAGCCCGACACCGAGGTCGCGCACCCCGACCATCGTGGTGAGGCTATCGGGGCTGAGGGCCGATCCCTCGGTGATCTCCAGCGTCAGCAGTTGCGCGGGTATGCCCCCTTCGCGCAGCGCCACCGCGATGTCGTCCAGCAGCGTCCCGTCCTGGCGCAGCTGCACACTCGAGATGTTGACCGCGACCCGCAGCGGTGGCAACGATCCGGAACGTCCCTCGTTGAGCGCCGCGATGTCGCGACATGCTGCCGTGAGCATCATCCGGCCCAGGTCGTCGATCGTGCCGCTGGTCTCGGCGATCGGGATGAACTCGTCCGGCCCGATCCGACCCCACACGGGGCTGTTCCATCGCGCCAGGGCCTCGACGCCGACCGTCCGTCCGGTGGGCAGATCGATGATCGGTTGGTAGGCGACGCTGAGCTCGCCCGCCGCCAGCCCGGTGTGGAGCGCCTGCGTTAATTGCGCCCGCCGCGCAGCCGCCACCGACATCTCGTCGC
Source organism: Miltoncostaeaceae bacterium (assembly GCA_046708705.1). Lineage (GTDB taxonomy): Bacteria > Actinomycetota > Thermoleophilia > Miltoncostaeales > Miltoncostaeaceae > CALMEC01. The sequence goes on from JBKKDD010000261.1 coordinate 5,897, forward strand.
GGTGGCTCAACACCTGGTTCTTGCCGCGGCTCTTGGCGACGTACATCGCTTGGTCGGCGGCGCCCAGCACGTCCTCGGCCCCCGTGAACGCGGGATCGAATACGGCCACCCCGATGCTCGCCGACACCCACACCCGGTGATCGCGCACGACGTACTCACCCGTCACGAGCCCGAGCAGCCGCTCCCCGCAGCCGCGGCCGGCTTCTGCGTCAGCTCCGTTCAGCAGAACCGCGAACTCGTCCCCACCCAGCCGGCACAGGGTGTCGGTGGGGTAGATGCCACCCCTCAGGCGGTGCGTGACCTCGATCAGAAGATCGTCGCCGGCCAGGTGCCCGGCCGTGTCGTTGACGACCTTGAAGTCGTCGAGGTCCATGTAGAGCAGGCACGCATCCTCACCGTGGGTCTGCCGTCGGGCGAGCGCCGACTCAACGCGCTCGACGAGCAGGCGACGGTTCGGCAGCGCCGTCAGCGGGTCGTGGAGGGCCTGGTACGTGGCGCTCTCGCGCCGTCGCCGATCCGCCCGCCGGCGAAACCGGTCGGCGATCAGGGTCAGCACCAATGCCAGGAGCACGACTCCGACGATGCCCACGTCGCTGATCCTCTGCGCGGATCGCGATCGCGCTCCTACGGTCACGTTCGCGTCCGCCAACGTGCGCGAAACCATTGCGTGGGCGGGATCGACGACCTCCTCGCCGAACTCGTGCGCCGCGGCGGTGTCACCAGCGCGAAGCAGCGAGAGCTGATGGTCGAGCGCCTGCGCGTACCTACCGGTCACCGCGCGAATCCGTGAGGCCGGAAACGCCTCGAACTGGCTCGCCGAACGGAGCGACATGTCGATGTCGGCGCGGACGGCGGCCAGCTTGGGCTCAATCTCGCTCACCGGGATTCCGGACACAGCGCGGTACTCCAGCGCCTCCTGCTGGGCAACGGCGGTGGTGATCTCGGCCAGGCCGCGTTGGACCTCGAGCCCGCGTTCCCCGACGTGCTTGAACGAGACCAACCCGTACGTCGCAGCCGCACTCACGCCAAGCGCAACAGCGATGCGCGGCCAGGTGCGCCACGACGATTTGTTGGCACGATCACCGTCCGTCTGCTCGCGGACGGGTTCTGGCCCGCCCATGCGCAGAGGATCACCGGGGCGAGCGGGCATCGGCAGGGGCAGCAGGTACTCGTGCCGTCCTCGGGCGTGTCGCTGCGGCGCGTTCATGCGGTCCTCGTTCGCGTGTGGCTCGCCGCCGGGATGGGGGCGCTTCAGCTGTCCATCGGCGCCTGAGCGCAGCACAGGGTGTGCGCCGCGCGAGAGGTTCGGTTTGCATCGGGCATGAGCGGTGAGATCGCTCAGGCCGAGCGTCACGCTACGCTGGAGCGGTGGAATCCCTGCGCGGCCTCTGGAGCGCGATCGAGGCGTTCGTGGACTCGCTCGCCTCGGTCGGGTTCGGGGCGCTGTTCGTCGCGACGCTCTTCCACGCGGCCAACCTGACCCTGCGTACGCGTGCGTGGGCAACGATCCTTCAGGCCGCCTACCCGGGCGTCCGCGTGCGGTGGCGCGAGGTGTTCGGCGCGTACTGCTCGGGGGTGGGCGTCAACGGCGTGTTCCCGGCGCGGGCGGGCGACGCCGTCAAGCTGCTGCTGGTGCACACGCGCATTCCCGGCGCCACGTACCCGACGCTCACCGCCAGCCTGCTGGCCGAGACCGTGTTCGACATGGCGATCGGCTCGATCCTGCTCCTGTGGGCCTGGCAGATCGGTATCGCCGACGGCCTTCCCGGCGCCGCGCTGTTCGAGTTCACGTGGGTCACGGACCACCCCCAGGCGGTGTTCTCGGTGCTCATCCTGGTGGCGGGGGCCGTCGCCGCGCTGCTCATCCTGCACGGCCATCGCGTGCGGGCCTTTTGGGGGCGCGTCGAGCAGGGCCTCGCGATCCTGCGCGACCGCAGGCGCTACCTGCGCCACGTCGCCAGCCTGCAGGCACTCGGGTGGGCGTGCCGGCTGCTCGCGGCGTTCTTCTACCTGCGGGCGTTCAACGTCGACGCGACGCTGCGAAACGCGCTGCTGGTGCTCGTGGTGGGCTCCGTCGCGACCAGCCTGCCGCTGACCCCCGGCGGCCTTGGCCCCAAGCAGGCGCTCGCGTTCGCCGTGCTCGGCGCCGCCGGGACGAGCAGCGAGGTGCTGGCGTTCAGCGTCGGCATGGAGATCTCGATCCTGCTGTTCAACCTGACGCTCGCGACGATCTGCCTAAGCGTGATGCTGCGCGGCATGTCCGTTCGCGAGGCGATCCGTCACGCCCGCACCAGCCGTACGCGCGGGGGGCCGCCCCCGCCGGGTGACGAGCCGACCGTGCCGCTTCGCTGACCGGCGCTACCTGCCCGCGACGCCGCTGACGTAGGCCGCAACGCGCTGCGCGTCGTCTCCCGTCAGGAGGTTGGCGGGCATCGCGCCGGAGAGCGAGCCGTTGCGGATCGCCGCGAGCACCCGCGCCCGGCTCGGCTTGATCTCGTCCAGGTTGGGACCGATGTCGCCGGTCGCCGCTGCGGCGGCAAGGGTGTGGCAGGTCGCGCACGTGTGGCCGAACAACTCCTTCGCGGTCTCGACCGCCGTCGTCGTCGGCGCGGTCTCGGTGGTCGGGGTCGTCGCGACCGGGGGCGTGGCGATGTCGTCCGCGCTCCGCGACGAGCGCACCCCCAGCAGGATCCCGATACCGATGGCGAGCAGCACGGCCAGCACCGGCACCAGGATGATCGCCACGCGACTCGACCCCTGCCGCCGGCGCGGCGAATCGGGTTCCTGGGGTCGCGAGCTCTTCGGCACCGGTGTTTTGGCGCGCGCCTTGCCGCGTGGTCGTTTGGGGCTCCCCGCCATCCCGGGCAGCGTACCCACCCCGCGCGACGCCCGGCTCATACGGCTTCGCTAGTCTCCCGCGTCGTGATCGATCTCGAGACAACCCGGCATGTGGCCCGGCTCGCACGGCTTCGCCTGGAGGGCGAGGAGGAGCTTCGCATGCAGAGCGAGCTCAACGGCATCCTCGGCCACGTGGATCGGATCCAGGCCCTGGACCTGGAGGGCGTCGCTCCGACCTCGCACGTTATTGCGCTTCGCAACGTCCTGCGCGACGATGCGCCACGGCCGAGTGTCAGTGCGGAGGAGGCCTTGCACGAGGCGTCCGAGGTGATCGACGGAGGGTTCGGGGTTCCCAGGATCGGATGATCGATCCGACCACCCTCACCGCCGAGCGGGCGCTCGACGCGCTGATTGCCGGCGAGACGACAGCGGCCGAGTTGACAGACGCCTATCTGGCCCGGGCCGAGGACGACCGGTGGGGCTCGTTCCTGGCGCTCGACGCCGACCGTGCCCGCGCGAAGGCTCGGGCGATTGACGCGTCGCCCGACAAGCCTCCGCTGCACGGTATCCCGGTGGCGATCAAGGATGCGCTCAGCACCCGGGATCTGGTGACGACAGCGGGCTCCAAGATCCTGGAGGGGTTCCGCCCGATGTACACCGCCACGTGCGTCGCCCGGCTGGAGGCGGCGGGCGCGATCGTGATCGGCAAGACCAACATGGACGAGTTCGCGATGGGCTCGTCCACCGAGAACTCCTCCTACCAGCTGACCCGTAACCCCTGGGACGCGGAGCGCGTGCCGGGTGGGTCGAGTGGCGGCTCGGCCGCGTGCGTGGCCGCCTGCCAGGCGCCCTGGTCGCTCGGCTCAGACACCGGCGGCTCCATCCGCCAGCCCGCCGCGCTGTGCGGCATCGTCGGGCTCAAGCCCACGTACGGCGCGGTCTCGCGCTACGGGTTGATCGCGTTCGCCTCGTCGTTGGACCAGGTCGGACCGTTCGCCCGGACCGTCCGCGACGCGGCCTGGTTGCTGTCACTCATGGTCGGGCGCGACGAGATGGACGCGACGTCGCTCGAGTGGCCCGAGCCGATCTTGCTGCCCGCCGCCGAGCGCCTGGACGGGCTGCGCGTCGGCATCGTCGAGGAGCTGATGGGGCAGGGGGTCGAGCCGGGGGTCCGCGCCGCGGTCGAGCGGTCCATGGCCCTGGTGGAGGAGCTGGGCGGCACGGTGGTCCCGGTCAGCCTGCCCTCCAGCGAGCATGGCCTGGCGACCTACTACTTGATCGCGCCGGCGGAGTGCTCGGCCAACCTCGCCCGCTTCGACGGCGTCCGCTACGGGCCGCGGGCCCAGGCCGACAACCTGACCGATCAGTACGAGCTGACCCGCGGCGGCCTGTTCGGGCCCGAGGTCAAACGCCGCATCATGCTTGGCACGTTCGCGCTTGCGTCGGGCTACTACGACGCCTACTACCGCAGGGCCCAGCAGGTGCGCACGCTGATCGTCCAGGACTTCGCCCGTGCCTTCGAGCAGGTCGACCTCATCGCGTCACCGACGTCGCCGACGGTGGCGTTCAAGCTGGGCGAGCGCACGGCTGATCCCTACTCCATGTACCTGGCCGACACGTGCACCATCCCGGTCAGCCTGGCGGGCCTGCCCGCGATCTCAATTCCGTGCGGCCTGTCCGAGGGGCTCCCGGTCGGGCTGCAGCTCGCGGGCCCGGCGTTCAGCGAGAACCGCCTGCTCGAGGCCGCGCACGCCTTGGAGCAGGCACTCGATTTCGACCCGACCCCGCCGGGGCTCTGACGTGAGAGTTCAGCCCCAGGAGACGTTAGAAATTCAGCCCCCGGAGACGTTCGAGCGGCCCGCAAGGGCCGAGAATAGGCCGCCCAAGTGCCGTGTCGGAGAGGGCGTATGGAAGCCATAATCGGGATCGAGATCCACGTCCAGTTGGCGACCCGGACCAAGATGTTCTGCGGGTGCGAGCTGTCGTTTGGCGACCCGCCCAACACGCACACCTGCCCTGTCTGCCTGGCGCACCCCGGTGCGCTGCCGGTGACAAACGCCGAGGCGATTCGGCTGGGGATCCTGGCGGGCCTGGCGCTGGGCTGCGAGATCGCGGACGAGTCGACCTTCCACCGCAAGAACTATTTCTACCCGGATCTGCCCAAGGCGTACCAGATCAGCCAGTACGACGAGCCGCTGTGTGTCGGCGGGGAGTTCACGTACCTGCAGGAGGACGGCGAGAAGACGGTCCGGATCACCCGCGTGCATCTGGAGGAGGACGCCGCCAAGCTGCTGCATCTGTCGGGCTCGGGGCGGCGCGCCGGGGCCGAGCAGTCGGCGGTCGACTTCAACCGCGGCGGCACGCCGCTGGCCGAGATCGTCACCGAGCCGGACCTACGCTCGGGCCAGGACGTCGCCGACTTCCTGAAGCAACTGCGACAGACGCTGCGCGAGGTGGGGGTGAGCGACTGCAACATGGAGGAGGGCTCCATGCGCGCGGACGCCAACGTCAGCATCCGACCGACCGGGACGACCGAGCTCGGCACCAAGACCGAGCTCAAGAACATGAACTCGTTCTCGTTCCTGCGCCGCGGGATCGAGGCCGAGATCGCCCGCCAGATCGACCTGGTCGAGGCGGGGGAGCGGGTGGTGCAGGAGACGCTGCACTTCGACCCGACCACCGGCCAGTTGACGCCGCTTCGCAGCAAGGAGGAGGCGCACGACTACCGCTACTTCCCCGAGCCGGATCTGACCCCGCTCGCCCCGGACCCCGCCTGGGTGGCGGCGCTTCGCGACGGCCTGCCGGAGCTGCCGGTGGCGCGGCGGCGTCGCTACCAGCAGATGGGCCTGACGTTTGAGGACGCGGAGGTGCTGGCCGAGACGGTTGAGCTGTCGCGGTGGTTCGAGCAGGTCGCCGCGACGGTCGATCCCAAGACCGCCGCCAACTGGATTCGCGGCGAGCTGCGCGCGCTCCTGACCGAGCGCGGCGAGGACCCGTGGACCAGCAAGGTCACCGTGGAGCACCTGGCGACCATGATCGGGATGGTCGAGGCGGGCGAGGTCAACCGCTCGAGCGCCCGCGAGATCGTGCTGCCCGCGATGGCCGAGACCGGCGCCGATCCACGCAGCGTCGTGGAGGAGCAGGGCCTGGGCGCCCTCGGGGCGGGTGACGCGCTGGAGGCCATCGTCGCGAAGGTCGTCGCCGACAACCCCGCCCAGGCCCAGCAACTGCGCGACGGTCAGGACAAGCTGGTCGGCTTCTTCGTCGGCCAGGTCATGAAGGCCACCCAGGGCCGCGCCGATCCGAAGAGCGTGGGCGACCTCGTGCGGGAGACCGTCGGCCGGTAGTTCGCCACGTTGCACGGGCGCACGCGGCCTGCCCGTATCCGGCCCACGGGAGGCCGGACACGGGCAGGGTCGGCCGGGACTTACTTGATGAAGGGCTTGACCGCCGTAAGGACGGCCTGCATCTCCATCGACTGGTCGAAACCGGAGGGCGCCGGCGTCTCGCCATTGAACAGCCGGACGGCGGCGGCGTGACGAGCCTCGACCTGCACGATCGAGCCGGCCGCTGCGAGCACCTCCTTGGAGGCGATCGCCGGTCCGGCGCCGTTGTAGGCGGCCACGCCGGTGTCCTCGAGGGTCTGGGCCAGCTTGCCGAAGTCAGCGGGACCGTTGAGCGGGAACGCGAAGGTCGGCTTGGCCGCCGGCGTGCCGCCCAGGTCGGTGATCGTCTTGATGAGTGCCTCGACGTGGGCGGTCTCGTTGTCGCCGATCTCCTTGGCCAGCTTCATCCCCGCGGCGTCCAGCTTGAGCGCCTGTGCCTTCTGGTAGAAGTCGGCCTCCAGGTACTCAAGAGTCAGCGCGAAGTTCAGGATGTCGATGTCCCCGCCCTCGGCGGCGAACGCCTGCTGGACGAAGGGCCCGATGGTCGCGGCGCCGTACACGGCTCCCGCCGCCAGCGCGCCCTTGAGGATGAACGAGCCACGGGTCACGCCGTGGATCTCGACGCCGGCCAACTCAGGAATCGCCAGGCTCGAATCGTTCGTCATAGTGTGTGTTCCTTTCTGAGCGATGGCGGTCATCAGACGATGAACGGCTTGACGGCGGCCAGGACCTGCTCACGGTCGGCGGGCTTCGCGAACGGCCCGTCCGGGGTGATCGGCTTCTTGAGCAGCGTGTTGAGGGCGGCGGCGTGTCGCGCCTCGACCGAGTGGATCGAAAGCGCCGCGGCCAGGACCTCCTTGTTGGTGATCTTGCCCGCCTCGGCCAGGTACGCGGCGGCGCCCAGGTTCTCCACCGTGGCCGCCAGCTCGACGACCGCGTTGGCGCTCTCGAGGGGGAACTTGGTCTTGGGCTTGGCGACCGGGGTTCCGCCGAGCTTCGTGACGGTCCCCATGAGGGCCTCGACGTGCGCCTGCTCGTGCTCGCCGAAGCTCTGTATCAGGCTGAGCTGCGCGCCCTTGAACAGGCCGCTGGCCACGACGGCCTCGTAGAAGTCGGCCTCCAGGTACTCGAGCGTCAGCGCGTAGTTCAGGACGTCGAGGTCGCCCGAGGCGTCAGCGGCGGTCGAGGTCGTCGCGGCGGTGCTGCCGGCGCCGGTCTCGTTGTCGTCGCCGCATGCCGCCAGGAAGATCGCGAGGGCACCGGCGGCGCCCGTGCCACCCACCATCTTCAAGAACCGCCGCCGGGAACTCTGGTCGGTTGCGAGCTCGCGGAGCGCCGAAGAACTGTCGGGACGCCGCTCCTCTGTCACTAGGTCTCCCATAGGGATGAAACTCCTCTCGGGGATCGTGGGATACGCAAAAAGAGGGGCAGTTTCCCGCCACCTGCACCGTGACTACGAACGAGGGCGAGATCTGGATTTGCTCGGGCGGAGGTTCGGTGACGAGGGACAGAGTCACCACACTGCGGATGACGAGACATCCGGCCGTCGCCGTGTCCCGATCCGGCGCCGCACCACCGTCCTCCGCGGCGCCCGCCTCCCTCTACGTCTGGGCCCCGCCGGGTCGGCTATGCTGCCGCACCGATGAAGCACACGATCTCAGCACTCGTCGAAAACAAGCCGGGCGTGTTGTCACGCGTGTCGGGGCTGTTCACCCGCCGCGGGTTCAACATCGAGTCGCTCGCGGTCAGCCCGACCGAGAACGCCGACCGCTCGCGCATGACGATCACCGTCGATACGACCAAGACCCCCGTCGAGCAGATCACCAAACAGCTCGACAAGCTGATCAACGTGATCAAGGTCCGTGAGCTCGACCCGCAGAACATCGTGTCGCGCGAGCTCGGCCTCTACAAGGTCGCGGTCGAGTCCGGGGACCGCAGCGAGATCATCGAGATCTGCGAGATCTTTCACGCCAAGATCGTCGACGTCACCCCGGCGACGCTTACCATCGAGCTGACCGGCGAGAGCGAGGCGCTCGTGCGCTTCGAGGACCTCCTGCGTCCGCTCGGGCTGATGGAGCTCGTCAAGACCGGTGTCGTCGCGCTCGGGCGCGGCGCCAACCCGACCTAACCCGCCCGACCAGACACCGCCAGGAGCCGCCTGCATGCTGTACGACGACGACGCCGACCTCTCCAATCTGGAGGGCAAGACCGTGGCCATCATCGGCTACGGAAGCCAGGGCCACGCCCACGCGCTGAACCTCCGTGACTCGGGCGTCACCGTCGTCGTGGGGCTGCGCCCGGACTCAGGCTCGGTCGCCAAGGCCCGGGAGCAGGAGCTGACGGTCATGACGCCCGGCGAGGCCGCGGCCGCGGGCGACATCGTGATGATCCTGGTCCCGGACGAGCTTCAGGGCGACCTGTTCCGCGACGAGATCGCGCCCGGCCTCGCGCCCGGCAACGCGCTGGTGTTCGCGCACGGGTTCTCGGTGCACTTCGGCCAGATCGTTCCCCCGGAGGGTGTCGACTGCTTCCTGGTCGCGCCGAAGGGGCCCGGCCACCTGGTGCGCCGCCAGTACGCACAGGGCCAAGGCGTGCCCGGCCTGGTCGCGATCGCCCAGGACGCGACGGGCACCGCCCGCGACCTGGCGCTGGCCTACGCCAAGGGCATCGGCTGCGCCCGCGCCGGGGTCATCGAGACCTCGTTCGCCGAGGAGACCGAGACCGACCTGTTCGGCGAGCAGGTCGTGCTGTGCGGCGGCCTGACCGAGCTGGTGCGGGCCGGGTACGAGACGCTGGTGGAGGCGGGCTACAACCCCGAGATGGCCTACTTCGAGTGCCTGCACGAACTCAAGCTGATCGTGGACCTGATGTACGAGAAGGGCATCAGCGGGATGCGTTACTCGATCTCCAACACCGCCGAGTACGGCGACATCAGCCGCGGCCCGCGCATCATCACCGACGAGACCCGCGCGGAGATGAAGAAGATCCTCAAGGAGATTCAGACGGGCGCGTTCGCCTCCGAATGGCTCTCCGAGAACAAGGTCGGCAAGCCCCGCTTCAACGCGGTCGGCAAGCGCCAGGCGAACCACGAGATCGAAGAGGTCGGTAAGCGTCTTCGGGGGATGATGAGTTGGATCAAGCAAGACTTCTAACGCGTGCAGGCCTCGCGGCGCTGGCCGCGGCGCTCACGCTCGGTCTCGCCGCGTGCGGGGGCGGAGGCGACGATCCCGGGACGACGACCGGGGGCTCCGCGCCGCCGCAGCAGGCGGACTTCACCGACGATCGCTCCGGTCTGGTCGAGCCCGAGCCCGCCACCGACGCGGCCGGGCGCGCCCCACGTGGTTCGAGCGTCACCTACAACGACCCGCCGCCGCCGATCGCCGCGGCGGTCACCGCCGCCGCCGACGCGGCCAAGTGCACCGTGCGTGGGTTCCCGAGCGAGGTCGATCCGTCCAGCCACATCTCGGGTGAGGCCGTGGCGACCCAGTCCATCCCGCCGCTGTCGGGCGCCCACAACGAGTACTGGGCGGACTGGGGCGTCTACGACAAGCCGATCCCATACAAGCACCAGCTGCACAACCTGGAGCACGGCGGGGTGATGGTGCACTACGGCGTCGATGTGCCGGTCGAGGGCGTCAACGCGCTGCGCACCCTGTGGGCCAAGAAGCCCGCGTTCGTGATCGTCGTGCCGGACACGAGCCCGGCGTTCCCCAAGGACGCGGTGGTGGTCGGCAGTCAGCAGCGCTGGCTGGTGTGCAAGCCGTTCGCCCCGGCGCAGATCTCCGCGGTCGAGGCGTTCGTGGACGAGTACCGCGGGCGTGGCCCCGAGGCCGTCGCGTCTCGGAATGCGGGTGGAGCGACGCCGGACGGACTCCCGGAACCCAAGCTCAAAGACCCGGGGGCCTGATCGCCATGGCCGCCGACCTCAAGCCCGGGCAGCTCGCCCGGGCCGACCTGCGCGTGCTCGTCTGCGAGAAGCTCGCCGACGCCGGCGTCGCTTACCTGGGCCAGCACCTGCTGGTCGACGACGGCACGGCGTGGTCCCAGGACGAGCTCGCCGAGCAGATCGACGCCTACGACGGCATCGTCGTGCGCAGCGCCACCAAGGTGACCGAAGCGCTGATCGAGCGCGGCATTCGCCTGAAGGTGATCGGCCGGGCCGGCACCGGCGTGGACAACGTGGACGTGGCCGCCGCGACCCGCCGCGGGATCGTGGTCTGCAACGCCCCGGAGTCGAACTCCCTGTCGGCCGCCGAGCACACGATCGCGCTGATCCTCGCCCAGGCCCGTAACGTGGCCCAGGCGCACGGGCGACTGGTCGTGGGCGCGTGGGAGCGCTCCAAGTTCGGCGGGATCGAGGTGACCGGCAAGACGCTCGGCGTTGTCGGCCTTGGCCGCATCGGCCGCCTCGTCGCCGAGCGCGCCAAGGGCCTGCGCATGACCGTGATCGCCTACGACCCGTTCATCGCCGAGGGGCGCTACCGCGAGCTCGGCATCGAGCGCATCGCCAAGCTGGACGACCTGTACGCCCAGAGCGACTTCATCACGCTGCACATGCCCGCCACGCCCGAGACCCGCGGCATGATCGACGCGGCCGCCCTGGCCAAGATGAAGCCGGGCGCGCGCGTGATCAACGTGGCCCGCGGCGACCTGATCGACGCGGCCGCACTGGCCGACGCCGTCCTCAGCGGCCATCTGGCCGGCGCCGCGGTGGACGTGTTCCCGGAGGAGCCCGCCACCGAGAGCCCGCTGTTCGGCGTGCCCGGCATCGTCGTGACACCGCACCTGGGCGCATCGACGGTCGAGGCCCAGGACAGGGCGGGCGTGGACGTGGCCGAGCAGGTCGTCGCAGCCCTGACCGGCGGCGTCGTGACAACGGCCGTCAACATCCCGTCGGTCAGCGCCGAGGGCATGGAGGCGATGCGCCCGTTCATCCCGCTTGCCCGTCAGCTTGGGCAGCTGCAGTGCGCGTTGACGGCCGGCCAGGTCTCGCCGCTCGAGATCGTCATCGAGGGCGGCCTCGCGGACCACGGCACGCGCCTGCTGACCGCCGCGACGCTGACCGGCATCCTGGCCGGGCACACGGCCGAGCCCGCCAACCTGGTCAACGCCCCCCATCTGGCCGAGGAGCGTGGCATCAAGGTGATCGAGGCGACCACCCGCCAGGAGCGCGACTACACCAACCGCATCACGCTGCGCACCGGCGGCGTGAGCGTCTCGGGCACGACGATCGGCACGACGTCGCGCACGCGCCTGGTGTCGGCCTTCGACCAGGACATCGAGATCGAGCTCGCGCCGCACATCGGCCTCTTCCGCTATCTCGACGTGCCCGGCATGATCGGCCGCGTCGGCTCGATCCTGGGCGGTGCGGGCGTCAACATCGCCTCGATGGCGGTCTCGCGCAGCCGCGCGGAGGGCCTCGCCGTCATGGCCGTGACCGTCGACTCCCCGGTCCCCAAGGACGTGGCCGACCAGATCCGCGCCATCGACGGCTTCGAGAGCGTCTGGTTCGTGCAGCTCGACCTGGAGTAAGTTCAGGCAATGCGGTTCCCAAAAGTCCTCATCCGCCTGACCGGCCGGATTCAGCGCGTCCTCTACCGGGCGAGCGGCGGGCGCATCGGCGGCCGCGTGGGCAAGGCCGGAGTGCTGCTGCTCACGACCATGGGCAGGAGGAGCGGCAAGGCGCGCACGGTGCCGCTCCTCTTCGTGCCGGACGGGGACGGGTTCGTCATCGTCGCGTCACTGGGCGGCCACGACGCGCACCCGGCGTGGTACCGCAACCTCCGCGCAAACCCCGTCGCCGCGGTCCAGGTCGGCAGGACGACCACACGGGTCGAGTCCCACGAGGTTGGCGCCGAGGAGCGCGAGCGCCTGTGGCCCATCCTGGTCGCCACCTACCCGGCGTGGGGGGAGTACCGCACCCGCACCGCACGCGAGTTCCCGATCCTCGCCCTGCGGCCCCTGGGTGGTCTTCGTCATGGCGCGATGGCCGGGTCGATCGTGATCGGCGACGACTTCGATGATCCACTCCCTCCGGACATCCGGGAGGCGTTCGGGGCCTGACCAGACCGTCGTCCTCTGGGTCGTATCGGCCGTGCTATCCTGGGCGG
>JBKKDD010000262.1:0-3020 GCA_046708705.1 Miltoncostaeaceae bacterium
TGACGTCACCATCACGCACCATCGGATTCAGCTCTGCGCCCGACCCGGCTGTGCCAGGTCCGTGCGGGTCGGGATCTGCGGCAACTTGTTCGAGCTGACACCGGGGCAGACGATCGAGGCTGAGCTCACCTCGCGTTGACCGGGGTCCCGCCGAGGGACGGCAAACTGGCTCTTCCGATCGGAGTGGGGATCGGTGGTGGTTGAGGTCGTCTCGTAGGGGTCAGGGGCCCCGGTCATCATGCGGCTGTTCGACGGCTGCGATGACGAGGAAAGGACCCCTGACGATGAGCGACGCTACCGGTCTTGCCGAAGCCTTGCTGGGCCTGGATGGGTTTCGTGTGTTGGCGGTCTGTGAGACCGCGGCGGAGGTGGTCATCCGTGTCGAGACGACGGGTGGTCTGGTCGGCTGTCCGGGGTGCGGTGTGGTGGCCACAGCGCATGGTCGGATGGTCGTGGAGCTTCGTGATCTGCCGGTGTTCGGCCGTCCCGCACGGTTGGTGTGGTGCAAGCGCCGCTACCGGTGCCGGGAGTCGCTGTGCGTGGTGTGTACGTGGACGGAGACGTCCCCGGCGTTCTCGTCGCGGTGCCTTCTGACGCGTCGGGCTGGGTGGGAGGCATGCCGCCAAGTTGGCCGTAACGCCCGCCCGGTCACGCAGTTGGCCGACGAGCTGGGGGCGTGTTGGGACACGGTCATGGATGCCGTCCGGGAGTGCGGCCAACCCCTGATTGATGACCCAGGTCGCGTCCGTCAGGTGCGGATGCTGGGTGTCGATGAGACGTCGTTCCTGAAAGCCAACCGGGATCACTCGACGCTGTATGCGACGGGAATGGTCGATCTCGACGCGCGGATCGTGATCGACGTGGTGCGGGGAAACACCAGCAGGGACCTGGGTTTGTGGCTCGACGCCCAACCCGAGCCGTGGCTGGAGGCCATCCGGGTCGTCGCGACCGACCTCGCTGACTCCTACCGCGCAGGCCTCGTCGGGCGCCTCGACCACGCGACCCGCGTCGCTGACCCGTTTCACGTCGTCAGGGTCGCGAATCGCTGCCTCGACAAGGTACGCCGCCGCGTCCAAAACCAAACCCTCGGCCACCGCGGACGAAAGAAAGATCCGCTGTATCGGATCCGCAAGTTGATGCTCAAAGGCGCCGAACGACTCGACGCGACGGGTCTGCTGCACGGTTAGGTGACATCTCTGTTGGCTTGCCCCTCGGAGGGTTGGCCGGGAAGGATGTGCACCATGCCGAAGCCCTATCCGAAGGAATTTCGCGACGATGTCGTTCGTGTCGCGCGTAGCCGTGAGCCGGGTGTGACGCTCGAGCAGGTCGCGACCGATTTCGGTGTTCACCCGATGACACTGCAGAAGTGGTTGCGCCGCGCCGCGATCGATGACGGAGTGCGGCCGGGTGTGACGCGCGCTGAGTCTGAGGAGTTGCGTGAGCTGCGCAAGCGCAACCGCCTGCTTGAGCAGGAGAACGAGGTGTTGCGCCGTGCTGCGGCGTACCTCTCACAGGCGAACCTGCCGGGAAAAGGCTCTACCCGCTCGTGAGCGAGCTCGCCGCCGACGGCATCCCCGTCACGGTGACGTGCCGGGTATTGAAGCTCGCCCGCCAACCGTACTACCGGTGGCGACGCTGCCCCGTCACGCCCGGCGAGATCACCGAGGCCTACCGTGCTGATGCACTGTTCGATGGGCACCGAGACGACCCGCGGTTCGGATACCGGTTCCTCGCCGAAGCCCGCGACGCTGGTCAGCCGATGGCCGAGCGCACCGCGTGGCGGATCTGCCGTGATCATGGGTGGTGGGCCGTGTTCGGTAAGAAACGACGCAAAGGAACGAAGCCTGGGCCACCGGCCCACGACGATCTGGTCCGACGTGCCTTCAGCGCCGACGCTCCGAACCGGTTGTGAGTAGCGTCCACCGGGTCGGGACGATCGAGCTCGCGATCCCCAGGCTTCGGTCGGGGTCGTACCTGCCGAGTTTCCTGGAGGCGCGTCGCCGCTGCGAGCAGGCGCTGGTGTGTGTGGTGCAGGAGGCGTATGTCAACGGCGTCTCGACGAGGAAGGTCGACCGGCTCGTCGAGCAGTTGGGGGTCGCGTCGATGAGCAAGGACCAGGTCTCGAGGCTGTGCGGCCTTTTGGATGAGCAGGTGCGGGTGTTTCGGGAGCGGCCGTTGGAGGGCCGCTACCCGTACCTGTGGCTCGACGCGAAGGTCGAGCGGGTTCCGCGAGCCGGGAGGCGTCAGGCACAAGGCCCTGGTGATCGCCTACGCGGTGCACGAGACGGGGCGGCGTGAGGTGATCGGCCTGGACGTCGGGGAGTCCGAGACGGAGGTGTTCTGGCGGGAGTTCCTGCGCTCGCTCACGGCCCGCGGGCTTGCCGGCGTGCGGTTGGTCGTCAGCGATGCGCACGAGGGATTGAAGAACGCGATCGGGAAGGTGATGGGCTGTCCGTGGCAACGGTGCACCGTCCACTTCCTGCGCGACATGCTCGGCCACGTCCACAAGGCCCACCAGCAGATGGTCGGGGCGGCGATCCGCCAAGTGTTCGCCGCCGCGTCTCGCCAGGCGGCCGGTGGGATCCTCACCGACGTCGTCGAGCGGTTCAGGACCGCCGCGCCGAAGGTCGCGGAGCTGTTCGAAGCGGCGGAAGACGACCTGTTGGCGTTCATGGCGTTCCCACGCGACCACTGGACGAAGCTCAGATCCACGAACCCGTTGGAGCGCGTCAACCGGGAGATCGGGAGGCGTTCCGACGTCATCGGGATCTACCCCAACGACCAAGCGCTCATCCGCCTCGCCTCGATGCTCTTGCTCGAACAGAACGACGAATGGCTGGTGGGCCGCCGCTACCTCTCAGTCGACTCGCTCGCTCCGCTCCTCGAGGAGCGGAGCGAGCACGAAGAAGAGGAGGTGCCCGCGCTCACAACGGCCTGAGCCGCCGACCATGCCGGCGAGCTACACCACGTCCTGGGACTTGACTCGCGTCGAGACGGGAGCGCTCCGCCGTGCGAACGGG
>JBKKDD010000263.1:0-2606 GCA_046708705.1 Miltoncostaeaceae bacterium
CCTGCAGAGTCACGTACGCGGTGTTGCCGTCGTTCGCGAACGCAACATACTCAGGCTCCAGATCCTGTGCGACGCTCGCGTCGGGGCCGTTCAGGCGCACGCCCGCGGGAAGCTCGCCCGCCCGCGATCCGCCCGCGTTGAACGCGGCGAAGCCGACGGTCCGTACCTTCGGCCTCCATCCACGCGCGTCGTGATCCCGGACGTCGATGATCGAGACCGACCCCTCGGGATCGATCGAATCGGCCTGCCGGTAGCTCGAGGGCTCGCCCTCATTCGCCACGACGAGGGCGTCGCCATCGGGGGTGAAGGCGAGCATGTCGGGAAGCGCTCCGACCGCGACATGCGCGACGTAGCGACCGGCGCGGTTCAGGAACACCACGGCGCCCGGCGATGTCTTGGGCGTCGACTCGACCGCCACCGCGACGAGCCCGTCGATCACATCGACGCTGTTGGGACCTGCACCCCACTTGGAGAGCGCCACCCGGCGCAGGAGGATCGGCGCCGACGGGTCGCGGACATCGACGACGTCGAGCGTGTTGCCGACGGTGTTCGTCACGTACATCCGATTCTTCGCGTACGCGACGGCCTCGCCGGACGTCGCGCCCAGCCCGGTCGTATACGTCCCGACCGGCGTGAACGCGGGTGCCGCCACCGCGCCGGCGGCGGCCGCCGCGGCCACCACCGCCGTCGCACACACCGCCATTCCCCTGATCGCCCCGCACAGATTCGGCATCTGCAATCCCCCTTAAGATCCGTGGTGCTCGTTTTCGGGAGCTTTACGGAGGATGGGGAAGGCGTGTGTCCACGTATCGAGTCGATCTGGTGACGATGAGGTTGCAGGGGCCGTGGTCCGAGCGTGTCTACCCCAGGCCGTCGAACGCCCGAATCTGGCGTTCGATCTCGGGGTCGTCGGGATTGACGATCGCTTGCAGCTCGACGGTCCAGCGCGCATCGCTGTACATCTCGCGGCGCATGTACGAGCCGGTCAGGTTGACCAGCATCCGCTGGATCATGACCTCCGGCGGCGCGGGCTGCAGGTGCTGCGGCGTCAGCTCGGTCTGCGCCGCGGACCGGACGATCGTCCGGCAGTCCGCGATCGTGCGCTCCGACCAGTCGTCGAAGGGATCCAGATACCGCGGCGCAGGTCCCGACAGATCGGCGACGATGACGTGGCCCGGGAGCGCCACCGGCCACAGCAGCACCCCGGCGCGCCGCGCGATGGCGACCGTCAGCACCGACAGCGCAATCGGCAGCCCGACACGCCGGTCCAGCACCTCGTGCAGGAACGAGTTGCGCGGGTCGTCGTAGGTCGCGCGATCTCCCGTCACGCCGCAGTCGCGCAGGACCTGCACCACGCCGTCGGCGCCCCTGCCCCGGGGGGCGCTGTCAGCGAGTTGCTGCAACCGCGCCAGCCACAACGTGACGTCCAGACGGGGATATGCCTCGGTCGCGATCAGCAAGTTGGCCTCGGCCAGATCCGGCTCGGCGCGGCGCAGGAGCCGTCGCAGCCCGTCACGCGAGTCGGCGCTCATGCCAACCCCTCGAAGGCCTCCAGACGAGCCCGGAGATCCGGCGGAATCGGGCTGGGAGTGGCCGTGCTGCCGTACCCGTCGACCCCAACCACCGTGATCTGGCCGTCGGCGCACGGGACGCGGTCGCCACCGTCCACGCGCTCCACGCGCAGGTCGCAGCTGTGGCTCGTGCGTCCCAAACGCGACACGCGCACATGGACCTCGACCTCGTCGTCGAACCGCAGCGAGGAGTGGTACTGGGCCGCCATCGCCCGCACCAGGAAATGGTGCCCGGGCGGACCCAGCAGATCCATTCCCAGGTGACGGCGGTAGGCGAACACGGCCCGGTCGAACAGCGCCGGGTAGCGACCGTAGTAGACGACGCCGGTCACGTCCGTGTCGCTGAACTCCGCGCGGGAGCGGTACGTGAAGTGAAAGTCGCCGCTCACGCGATCACCTGGCTCTCGCCACCGTCCACCAGGATCGACGCGCCGGTCAGGTAGGACGCCTGCGTGCTCGACAGGAACGCGATCACCGCGCCCAACTCCTCGGCGTCGCCGATCCGTCCCATCGGGCTGCTCGCGCCGCGGCTCGCGACGGCCTCCGCGCTGCCATGCAGCTCGATCAAGCGCTCGGTCGCGAACGACCCGGGCAGCACGTTGTTGACCGTCACGCCGTCCCGAGCGACCTCACGCGCGAGCGTCCGCACCGCACCGGCCACACCGGCGCGGGTGGCGTTGGAGAGCACGAGCCCGTCGATCGCCTCGCGCACCGTCCTGCTGGTGATCGTCACGATCCGTCCCCAACCGCGCTCGCGCATGCCCGGTACGACGGCGCGCATCAGCCGCACCGTCCCCATCAGGTTCTGCCGGATGGCCGCGTCCCACGCCTCCTCCGAGACATCGAGGAATCCGCCGGGCGCCGGTCCCCCGGCGTTGGCCACCAGGATGTCAACCGGCCCCAGGGCGGCCGCGGTCGCGGCGACGGCACCGGCCGGACCGTCCGCGTCCGACATGTCGGCGACGATCGGGTGGGCGTCGACCGTGGCCGCCGCCGCGGTGATGCGCGCCTCGTCCCGCCCGCAGATCGCCACCC
>JBKKDD010000264.1:0-9008 GCA_046708705.1 Miltoncostaeaceae bacterium
ACCGCGGCGCTCGACGCGGCGGCGGCGGAGCGAGGGTGCGCCTGGCGCGACCCGCTCGGCAAGCTCGAGGAGGTCGTGCACCTGGTCGAGTGGCCCAGCCTGATCGTGGGGGCGATCAGGCCCGAGCACATGCGGCTGCCGCCCAAGGTGCTCGTGACCGCGATGCAAAGCCACCAGCGCTACTTCCCCCTGGAGCGCGCCGACGGTGGCTTGCACCCCGAGTTCCTCGCGGTCTCCAACGGCGATCCGGCCCACGCCGCGGTGATCACGCGGGGCAACGAGGAGGTGCTGAGCGCACGGTTGCAGGACGCGGCGTTCAGCTTCGACAAGGACACGGCGGCCGGGCTCGAGGAGCTCGACCGACGCCTCGACACGATCGTGTTCCATCAGCGGCTCGGCACGCTCGCGGACAAGCGCGACCGGCTCGTTGCCGGGGTACGGGCGCTCGGCGTCGAGCTGGGGGTGGACGCCACCACGGCCGAGGCGGCGGCGCGCCTGGCCAAGGTCGACCAAGGCGCGGTGCTGGTCGCGGAGTTCTCCGAGCTGCAGGGCTATGCGGGCGCGCACTACGCGCGGCTGGCCGGGCAGCCCGAGGCGGTCTGCATCGCGGTCGAGGAGCACTACCTGCCGGAGGGGCCCGACTCGCCCACGCCGACGACAGAGCCCGGCGCGCTGCTGGCGGTCGCGGAGAAGCTCGACAGCCTGGTCGGGGCGTTCGCGATCGACGAGCGCCCGACGAGCAGCAAGGACCCATACGGCCTACGCAGGGCCGCCGCGGGGTTGGTGCGGATCGCGCTCGAGCGCGGGTGGGACATGCGCCCGCGCGAGATCTTCGCCGCCACCTACACGGCGTTCGAGGGGCAGGGCGCCAAGCTGGCCCTGTCCGAGGAGGAGGCCCTCGATGCGCTCGAGGCGTTCGTCGCCGACCGCCTGGCATTCCACCTGGCCGGAGATGCGGTCGGGGCGGAATCGGCCGCAGCGGCACTCGGCGCGCGCGTCGGCGGGCTTGCGGGCACCGCCGCCTGGGCGCGCGCGATTCAGGCCGCACGGAGCGCAGACGCGTTCTGGGTGGCGTGGGAGGCATGCAACCGCTGCGTCCGCGTCACCGCGCGCGAGCCCGCGAGCGGCAACGGCGGGTGGATGCCCACCGGTGACGCGGGCGAGCAGGCGCTCGCGGACGCGGTCTCGCAGGCACGCCCGACCATCGACGCCGCGCGGGCCGCTGGTGACTTCGATGCCGCCCTCGCCGCGGGCGCCGCCCTCGCCCCGGCGGTGGACACGTTCTTCGTCGATGTCATGGTCAACGCCGAGGATCCGCTCGATCGGGCCCGCCGCCACGCCTTGGTGAGCGAGACCGCCGCGGTCCTCGGCCGTATCGCCGACTTCACCGTCGTCACCCAGGGGGGTTCACGTTGAGCACCACCGTTGCCGCCAAGCTGGTCTACGACTTTGCCGAGGGCTCCCGTGAGATGCGCGACATCCTGGGTGGCAAGGGCGCGAACGTCGCCGAGATGACGCGTCTGGGCCTGCCCGTCCCCAAGGGGTTCACGATCTCGACCGAGGCGTGCATGGCATATCTGCGCGGCGGCCAGGAATTCCCCCCCGGTCTCGAGGACGAGGTCACCGACCACCTGGCCCGGCTCGAGCACGAGGCGGAGAAGCGTCTG
Organism: Miltoncostaeaceae bacterium; assembly: GCA_046708705.1. Lineage (GTDB taxonomy): Bacteria > Actinomycetota > Thermoleophilia > Miltoncostaeales > Miltoncostaeaceae > CALMEC01. Next base: position 1,668 of record JBKKDD010000264.1, read on the forward strand.
GGCGACCCCGACAACCCCCTGCTGGTCTCCGTCCGAAGCGGTGCCAAGTTCTCGATGCCCGGCATGATGGACACGGTTCTGAACCTGGGGCTCAACGACCGCAGCGTGGAGGGATTGGCGGCGCGCACCGACAACCCGCGCTTCGCCTACGACTCCTACCGGCGCTTCATCCAGATGTTCGGCGACGTCGTGTCGGGGGTCGAGAAGAAGCACTTCGAGGAGGCGCTGACCGCGCTCAAGGCCGCGCGCGGCGTGAGCGACGACGTCGACCTGACCGCGACCGACCTGCAAGGCCTGGTGGCCGCCTACAAGGCGATCTACCAGGAGCATCGCGGCGAGACATTCCCGCAAGATCCACGGGCGCAACTCGACGGCGCGATCCGCGCGGTGTTCGACTCGTGGGACAACCGGCGCGCGCAGGACTACCGGCGGCTCAACAACATCCCGTGGGCGCTCGGCACCGCGGTCAACGTGCAGCAGATGGTCTTCGGCAACACCGGGGAGCGCTCGGGCACGGGCGTCGCGTTCTCCCGCGACAACGCCACGGGGGAGGCGGGCAAGCCATTCGGCGACTTCCTGATCAACGCCCAGGGCGAGGACGTGGTGGCCGGCATCCGCACCCCGCGGGCCCTCGCCGAGCTGCGCGACGAGCTGCCCGAGGCGTATGACGAGCTGATGCAGACGATGGCGCTCCTGGAGCGCACCTACCGCAACATGCAGGACGTGGAGTTCACCATCGAGGACGGGCGCCTGTACATGCTGCAGACGCGCAACGGCAAGCGCAGCGCCCCCGCCATGGTGCGGATCGCGGTCGAGATGGCGGCCGAGGGCCTGGTGAGCGCGGACGAGGCCCTGCGGGACCTGGTCGATCCCGGTCAGATCCGCCAGCTCCTGCTGCCGCAGCTCGACGCCGGCTCTGCGGGCAAGCCGGTGGCCACCGGCGTCAACGCGAGCCCCGGCGCCGCCTGCGGCGCGATCGTGTTCGACGCCGACGACGCCGAGCGGCGGGGCAAGGAGGGCGAGCGCGTGATCCTGGTCCGCGAGGAGACGACGCCCGACGACCTGCACGGGATGATCGAGGCGCAGGGGATCCTGACCGCGCGCGGCGGCAAGACCTCACACGCGGCCATCGTCGCGGTCGGCATGGGCAAGCCCGCGGTCTGCGGGGTCGGCGCCATCGAGATCGACGAGCTCGAGGGCACGATGACGATCGGCCAGTTGATCATGAACGAGGGCGATGTCATCACGATCGACGGCACCACCGGCGGCGTGTTCGCCGGCGAGGCGCCCCTGATCCCCCCGCAGACCGACAACCCGCACCTGATGCAGATCCTGGAGTGGGCCGACGCTGCGCGGACGCTGCGGGTGCGCACCAACGCCGACACGCCGGACGACGCCCGGCGCGGGCGCGAGTTCGGCGCCGAGGGCATCGGCCTGTGCCGCACCGAGCACATGTTCTTCACCGAGGGGCGCATCCCGGTCGTCCAGGAGATGATCATGGCGACCGACGACGCCGCGCGGGCCGACGCGCTGGAGCGTCTGCGCGAGTTCCAGCAGGAGGACTTCGTCGGGATCTTCCAGGCGATGGAGGGCCTGCCGGTGACGATCCGGCTGCTCGACCCACCCCTGCACGAGTTCCTGCCGAGCCTGCTCGAGCTGTCGGTCGAGGTGGAGCATCAGCGCGCGTCGGGCATCGTCGACCCCGAGACCCTGCGCAAGCTCGGCCGGGTGCAGGACCTGGCGGAGATCAACCCCATGCTCGGCATGCGCGGATGCCGCCTGGGCATCGTCTGGCCCGAGATCTACCGCATGCAGGTGCAGGCGATCATCAGCGCGGCATTGACCGTCAAGGGCGAGAGCGGCGTGTCGCCGATCGTGGAGATCATGATCCCGCTGGTGGGCTTCGAGGAGGAGCTCCGCCTGATGGCCGACGAGTCCCACGACGCGGCCGAGGAGATCCTGATCGCGGCCGGTGAGCGGATCGACTACTCGGTCGGCACGATGATCGAGGTGCCGCGCGCGGCGCTCACCGCGGACGAGATCGCGCGCCAGGCGGACTTCTTCTCGTTTGGGACCAACGACCTGACGCAGACGACGCTGGCGTTCAGCCGTGACGACGCCGAGGGCAAGTTCATGACGCGCTACTTGGCGCGCAACGTCTTGTCGTCCAACCCGTTCGAGACCCTGGACCTGGGTGGGGTCGGCAAGCTCATCCAGATGGCGACCGACCTCGCGCGCGCCGTCAAGCCGGACATCAAACTCGGAATCTGCGGTGAGCACGGGGGCGATCCCGAGTCGGTCAAGTTCTGTCACAGGACCGGGCTCGACTACGTGTCGTGCTCGCCGTACCGCGTCCAGGTCGCGCGGATCGCGGCGGGGCAAGCGGCGTTGGAGGAGGCCTCGGCCGGCCGGCGCGACGTCTGATGAGTGCGTTCGCGGACGACATCGCGGCGGGCTACGGGTTCGAGGGTCCGGCGGTCCATCTGGGCCGGCCGTTCGTGGACCCCGAGCACACGGTCAACCTGGTGGACGTCAGGATCCCGCTCAGCCTGATCAACCGGCACGGCCTGATCGCCGGGGCGACCGGCACCGGCAAGACCAAGACCCTGCAGTTGATCGCCGAGCAGATCGCCGCGGCGGGCAGCCCGGTGTTCGCCGCCGACATGAAGGGCGACCTGGCCGGCATCGGCGCGCCGGGCAAGCCCGACGACCGGGTCACCGCGCGAGCGACCGGACAGGATTACAAGTGGACGCCGGCTGCCGCGCCCGTGGACATCGTGTCGCTCACAGGCGAGGACGGCACGCCCATCCGCGCGTCGCTCGTGCAGTTCGGTCCGACGCTCCTGGCCAAGGTGCTCTCGCTCAACGAGACCCAGGAGTCCAGCCTGAGCCTGGTGTTTCGCTTCTGCGAGGAGAAGGGCCTGCCGCTGATCGAGCTGGAGGATCTGCGCGCCGCGCTCGCCTACCTGGTGGGGCCGGGCAAGCCGGAGCTCGCGAGCCTGGGCGGCCTCTCGACCGCCACGGTCGGCGTGCTGCAGCGCAAGGTCTCGCAGCTCGAGGGCGAGGGCGGGGACGTGTTCTTCGGCGAGCCGGGCTTCGACGTGCGGGATCTGCTGCGCACGACCCCCGACGGCAAGGGCGTCGTGACCGTGATGTCGCTGCCGACGGTCGCGACCAAGCCCGCGCTCTTCTCGACGTTCCTGATGTGGGTGCTCGCGGAGCTCTTCGAGGAGCTTCCCGAGATCGGCGACCCTGAGATCCCCACGCTGGCGTTCTTCTTCGACGAGGCGCACCTGCTGTTCGCCGACGCGAGCAAGGGCTTCCTGGAGTCGGTCACCCAGACCGTCCGCCTGATCCGCTCCAAGGGCGTCGGGGTGTTCTTCATCACGCAGCTTCCGACCGACATCCCGGACGAGGTGCTGAGCCAGCTCGGCCACCGCGTGCAGCACGCGGTGCGCGCGTTCACCCCCAAGGACGCGAAGGCGCTGAAGGCGGCGGTCCAGACCTTCCCGATCACCGAGCACTACGCGCTGGACGAGACGCTGCAGGCGCTCGGAGTGGGGGAGGCCGTCGTGACGGTGCTGAACCCTCGTGGCGTCCCGACCCCGGTTGCCGCCACCCGCCTGTACCCGCCCGCGTCACGCATGGCGCCGCTGACCGACTCCGAGCGCGTGGCGATCATCGCGGCCTCACCGCTCGGGCCCAAGTATGCCCAGCGGGTCGACCGCGAGAGCGCCGAGGAGATGCTCGCCGCCCGGATGGCCAACGACCCCGACCAGGTCGAGCAGGCCAGGGAGCGCGCACGCCCTGCGCCGGAGCCCCGTCCGCGCCGGTCGGACGAGACACTCGCCGAGAAGGTCACCGAGGCGCTGGGCTCGACGATGGCCCGCACCGTCGGTCGCGAGCTCGTCAAGGGCATCTTCGGAATGCTCAAACGCCGCCGCTGAGACGACGACGCACCGCGGGCCGGTGGCTTATCCCGTTCGGGGCTGATCGCGACGGCGCACGGCCAGGAACGCACAGTCGTCCTGAGGCGCTTGGCAGAGCCGATCGACCAGGTGGTCCAGCAGCGCCCCGTCGTGCGAGCCGCCTCGCTCGGCGACCGCGCGGACCAGGTTGGCCATGCCGTCCTCCAGCGACGTGCCGCGGCGGTCGATGACGCCGTCGGTGTAGAAGACCAGTGACTCCCCGGGGGCGAGCATGGCCTGTCCCTCCAAGTAGCGATCGACGCCCGTCGCCAGCGGGGGCCCGCGTCCGTCCATCAGGTACATGGGTCCCTGCGGCCCGCCGGTGCGCAGGGGCGGTGGATGTCCCGCGCACGCATAGCTGACTTGCCCGTCGGGCGCGACCACGGCGCACACCGCGGTGGCGACCTCCGCGAGTGGCACCGTGGCGGCGAAGCGACTCAGCCGCTCCAGGGTCTCGATCGTGCCGCGGTCGTCCAACGCGATGCTCCGCCATGCGCTGCGGAGTTGGCCCATGATGGCCGCCGCCGCGATGCCGTGGCCGACGACGTCTCCCACCACCAGCGCCAGGCGGCCGTCACCGAGTGCGACCGCGTCGTAGAAGTCGCCCCCGGCGAGCGTTCCGGCCGCCGGCAGGTACCGTGTCGCCAGCGCAAACTGCGGGTCCACGGGCAGCGCGGCGGGCAGCAGGCTGCGTTGGAGAAGTCGCGCCGCGTCGCGCTCCTGCTCCCAGCGACCTGCGCGCTCGAGCGCCTCGGCGCACAATCCTGCGACGGTCAGAAGCATCAGGCGCACGTCACGGTCGAACGGGTGACGCTCCGAAAAGCCCAGGGTCAGGCAACCGATTCCCGCATCGTCGATGACGAGCGGCAGCACCGCCACTGCGTCGGCTCCGGGACACAGCGCCACGAGATCGGGATCACAAGTGGATTGGTCGGCGCCGCCGTCGAGCCACAGCGCCTCGCCGTGCCGCACGACCTCAGCGAGCTGCAGTGGCGCGGTGTGCGGCAGGTGGGCCAGGCGGTCGCTGACGTCCGATGCAAACCCGGCCTGGTGGAGGAGTTCGAGCACGCGGTTCGGACGATCCACGCGCGCCACCCAGGCCCGGGTCGCGCCCGAAGCGGCCATCGCATGCGCGACCGCGACCTCTGCGACCGCCACCGGCGACACTGCCCCGGACAACGCCGCGCCGAACTCCTGGAGGTGTCGCAGCCGCTCCCCCGCGGCCGCCCGCGCGGTGACATCCTGGAGTGTGACGACGCCGGCTACCACCGTCCCGGAGCCGTCCCGTATCGGGGCGGCGCTCGCCAGGATCGTCTTGCGCGCGCCGACCGGCGGGGCCAGGACGATCTCCTCGTGCGCGACGACATCACCTGTCGCGAGCGCTCGGGCGATCGGCCAGTCGGCGGATCCGATCGTGGTTCCTGTGGACGCGAGCGCGACTCCGTCGAATACCTCGCCGGGCACTGCGCCGACGGGGACAGGCCGTCCCAGTATCTCCGCCACGCGCCCGTTGCCCGTGACCAGGGCTCCCGCGGCGTCGGTGATCATGACCCCGGCCGGCATCTGCTCGAGCACCGCGGCCAGGTGTTCGCCGGCCTCCTCCGCAATCCGGCGGGCGGCTTGCTCGACCGCGATCGCCCTGAGCGCGGCCTCCGTCTCCCGCCTCCGGGTGATGTCGATCAGGCTGGCGCGGATCAGCGTCCGCTCGCCCGGGAGCCGCAGCAGCCGTGCCTCGCACGGCACCGTGCCACCGCTCGCCGTCAGAATCGTCCACTCGAAATGCGGCGCCCCGCCCCCCAATGCCCGGGCAATCATCGTGGCGCCGAGGTCTTCGGAGGGAGTGCCGTCGGGCTGCAACGGCGGGCTGAGGTCGGCGGGGGCCGAGCTCAGCAGCCGGTCCCGCTCCATCCCGAAGAGGCGTTCAGCCTCTGCGTTCACCGTGACGAGCCGCTCCGCGTCCATGTTGAACACGCAGATCGCCTCAGGTGCGTGCTCGATCAGCGCGCGCAGGTGACGGCGGCTCTCTCGCAGCGCCTGCTCGGCCTCGCGAGCGGCGGTCACGTCACGCATGCTGACGACGGCGCCGTGGTGTCGGCCGGCGGCGTCGACGATCGGCGAGCCGTTGACCAGCATCGTGCGCGGCGGCCGACCGGATGGTGCGACGACCATCTCCGCGTTTTGTACGTGCTCGCCGCCGAGTGCTCGGTTGAGCGGGATTTCCTCCACCGGGAGTGGAGTCGTCCCATCCGCGCGGTACAGGTCGTACCGTCCGGCCCACTCGTCCGGCCCGACGGGTGACTCCGAGGCGCTGTGCAGGCGGCGCGCCGCACGGTTGAACAGCGTCAATTGGCCGTCGGCATCGCATGCGATGACCGCCTCACCGACACTCTCGAGCAGCGCGGTCATGAAGGCGACTGTCTCCTGCAGGCCCTGGGCGACCTCGTCGAGCTCGTTCATGCGCCGGTACGCCCGCGCAGGACATCCATGATCGGCACACGCCGCCGCGGGTCGATGCGTCCGGCCGACATGCGCCGTACTTTAGCGTTACAGGCTGGGAGTGCCGCCTCACCGTGGTCGGAGTATTCTTCCGGCGCCGAGTCGACCTGGAGGATGCCGTGTCAATGCAGGAGCCGTACCGCCTCGGCAGTCTGGGCGACCTCGTGGAGCTGCTCGTGGAGGGGTGGGAGATCACGGGCCTGCACTACTCCGAGACGTGCGGGGGTCTCGATGTCCCGGATGGAGGGGCGGCGGCGTTCGTTAGGCTGGTGCGCCCGGACGCGGGCGCGCAGGGTCTCTTCATCCCCGATGATGAGCGCACGTTCTCGCACCGGGCGCTGCTCGCCGTCTTTCGCGAGTCGCCGCGGGTCTGGAAGTACCGCAACCCCGAGACCATCCACGCCCGGCTGGCCGAACTGGCGACCACCGAACGCCCCGATCCCGAGACGTGGCAGGACGTCGCGGATCCCGCCGACCTGGTGCTGGACGTCAGCCCGGGCGCTTTACGCGGAGTCGTCGCCCTGGGCCACGTCGAGTCGATCGCCGAAGTGACCGTGGCGCTGCTGTCACTGGAGCGCTACGAGGCGTTCTCGCGACTGCGCTACCTCGCCCACACCGCCGATCCCGACCGCAGGGGATCGCTGGCCGCGCTGGACGTGCTGGCCGTCGACGATCGCGGCCGGAGGTATCGCACGGCGTCGCTGGGCGTCGAGCGCGCGGGAAGTCGCCTGGAGGGCGTGATCGTGCTGACCCCGGGCATCCCGCGCGACGCCGTCAACCTGACCATCACGATCGGGACGCTGGGGCAGACCGGACCGACCGGCGTGCTCGGACCGTGGGTGTTCCCGATCCGCCTGCCGACACCCGAGCGCTGATG
>JBKKDD010000265.1:0-4282 GCA_046708705.1 Miltoncostaeaceae bacterium
ACAAGAAGGCACTGAAGGAGGACGACCTCTCGCCGCGCCTGCGTGTGGTCGTGGACCGCCAGTACGGTGACGTCAAGGCTGCCCACGACGACGTCCGCTCCCTCCGCAACGCCCTGAGCTAACCAACTTGTCCCCTTCCCCGGCACCCCGGAGTGCCGGGGAAGGTTCTATTGCGGGTTTCAGCCATGAGCCCGTTCCTTCCCGGCTGGAAGCGGCCAGCCTGAAATCCAGTTGGCGTACGCGCGTGCCACTTGCGATGTTCGCCGCACGTCGGGTTGCTGTGGCTCTGGGGAGGCGTGGCCTCGGATTTATCGCCCTGGTGGGATCGCCGCGTCGTGCGGTGCATCCGCGTTTGTGCATCAGGCGAAGATCGACCGGGCTGCGTCGCGGCAAAGGTCGATCAGGAGGCCGCCGCCCAGGGCGAAGGCCACGATCGCGACGGCTGAGCCGATCGCGACTGCTCCGACGGCGGAGGGCAGTCGCAGGCGCTTCTCGCCGGCGACGGGCTCCTCGAGCCAGCAGACGCCGAGGACGCGCAGGTAGTAGCCCAGGCTGACCATGCTGCCGACCGCGCCGACGATGGCGAGCCACGTCAGGTCGGCGTCGACCGCCGCGCCGAAGAGCAGGAACTTCCCGATGAAGCCCGAGAGCGGCGGGATGCCGGCGAGCGAGAGCATCGCGAGGGTCAGCACGGTCGCCATGACCGGGTTGCGCCGTCCGAGGCCCCGCAGCGACGCGATGCGGTCGCCATCGGGGACCTCGCGCTCGCGGACCACGACCACCGCGAACGCCGCCATCGTCATCACCAGGTAGGCGAACAGGTAGTACAGAACCGCCTCGGTGCCGCGCACGGTGCCGGTCGCCACGCCGATCAGCAGGTACCCCGCCTGCGCGATGCCGGAGTAGGCGAGCATCCGCTTCATCCCCTCCTGGCGAAGCGCGGCCACGTTGCCGACGACGATGGTGACCGCCGCCACTCCCGCGATGGCGGTCGTCCAGTCGTCGGCCAGATCGATCAGCGCATCCGAGAACACCCGCATGAACGCTGCCAGCGCCGCCGCCTTGGTGGCGGTCGCCATGAACGCGGTGATCGGCGTCGGCGCCCCCTCGTAGACGTCCGGCGTCCACATGTGGAACGGCACCGCCGACGCCTTGAACGCCAGGCCCACCACGATCAGCACCAACGCCGCGATGGCCATCGGATCTCCGGCCAGGCCGGTCTCGCCCAGGCCCGCGCCCACGCGGCTCAGGACCGTCGTGCCGCTGGCGCCGTACAGCAGCGCGAGGCCGTACAGGAAGAACGCCGACCCGACAGCGCCGATGATCAGGTATTTCAGCCCGGACTCGAGTGAGCGGGTGCGCCAGGTCTCGATCGCGCACAGCACGTAGAGCGCGACCGACAGCAGCTCGATGCCCAGGAACAGGACCATCGTCGTGCCCGAGGCCGCCACCAGCATCATGCCCGCGGTCGAGAGCAGGATCAGCCCCGCGTATTCGCCGCGCTTGTCCGCTGAGGATGGCTCCCGCCACGCCAGGCCCAGCGTCGCGAGCGCCGCCGCCACGAACACGAAGTTGAGCAGCAGCGCAAACTTGTCGGACACGAAGTTCTCGGACAGCGCCGTCCGCCGCTCGTCCCACAGCACGATCGACATGACGCCCGCGCCGACCAGCGCGCCGACCCCGGCGAGCGTCGGCAGCGTCCGCTGCATCCGCCGGCTGGGCAGGAGACCGAGCATCAGCGCCAGGATCCCGGCGCCCGAGACGATCAAAAACGGAGTGGTGGCGGCGACGTTCACGGGCAGCCCGCCTCGGCCGCCGTCGCCGCGGGCGGTGCCACCGACGCGCAGAAGGCCTCCAGGCCGGGACCCGACGCCCGCGCCACCGACGGCTCCGTCGAGCCCGCGATGGCCGCGGGCCACAGGGCGATGAACAGCATCGCGACGACGAGCGGCGCGAGGTACAGGGTGTCGCGCCAGCCGAGCTCGGCCCGCGACGCCTCCCCCCGCGCCGGGCCGTTCATGGCTCCCTGGTAGAGCCGCAGCATGTACACGGCGGCGTAGACGACGCCGATGCAGGCCACCACCGCCAAGAGCGGCCGCTCGGCGAACACGCCGGTCAGGATGAAGAACTCGCCCACGAACGCGTTGGAGCCGGGGATCGCGAGCGACGCCATCGCCACGACCAGGAAGATCCCGGCGAGCCACGGCGCCCCGGCCGCGAGCCCCTCGATCTGGTCCATCTCCTCGTCACCGCGCTTCGCGCGCGCCACGATGCCGACGATCGCGAACGCCGCGGCGGTCACGATGCCGTGGTTGACCATCTGCAGCACCGCGCCCTGCCCGGCCATCACGTTGAACGACATGATCCCCAGCACGATGAAGCCCAGGTGCGCCAGGCTGGAGTAGACGACCAGCATCCGCATCGTCCGCGCCCGCCACGCCACCAGCGACCCGTACACGATCCCGATCACCGCCAGCACGCTGATCGCCACGGCCATGCGGTCCGCCCCCTCGGGGAACATCGGTACCCCGATGCGCATCAGTCCGTAGGCCCCCGCCTTGCTCATGACCGCCGACAGCAGCGCCGTCACCACCAGCGGCGCCGAGGCGTACGCGCCCGGCATCCACCCGTGGAACGGCCACAGCGGCAGCTTGATCAGAAACGCCAGCGCAAAGCCCACAAACAGCCACGTGGACTGGGTGGTCGACCACGCCTGCCCGCTCAGCTCGCGGATGTTGAAGGTCAGCGCCTCGCCGGGGTCTTGGGCGATGAACGCCGTCGACAGGATCGCGATCAGCATCAACAGGCTGCCGATCATCGTGTAGATGACGAAGCTCATGGTGGCCCGGCCGCGCTCGCCGGACCCCCACATCCACATGAGGAGCGCGAACGGGACCAGCATCGCCTCCCAGAACACGTAGAACAGGATCAGGTCCCCGGCCGCGAACAGCCCTAAGAGCCCGAACTCCGCCAAAAGCAACAGCCCCATGAACGCCCGCGGGCGCTCCGGCGTGCGCACGGCCGCGGCGACGATGCCGAGCAGGAACAGGCCCGCGGTCAGCACCACCAGCCACAGCGAGATGCCGTCGACGCCGACGTCCCAGGCCAGCCCGGCCGCCCCGGCCCAGTCCCGGTGATCGACGAACTGCAGCGCGCCGGACCCCCGGTCGAACAGCCCGACCAGGATCGCGCTCAGCACGAGCGTCGCCCCGGAGCTCACCAGCGCGAACACCCGGGCCTGCGCCGCGTTGCCCTCGGGGACCGCGAACATGGCGAGCGCGCCCAACAGGGGCAGCAACACGATGGCGGTGACCCACGGCATCAGCGGGCCGCCAGCATGACGACGACGGCGACGCCCACCACACCGGCGGTCATCGCAAAGGCGTAGGTGCGCACCAACCCGCTCTGCGCGCGGCTGAGCCCGCGGGCGGCGGCGCGGGCTCCCGCGGCCACGCCCAGCATGGGTCCCTGGATCGCGACCGGCTCCACCGTGTCGCGCAGCCGCTCACCGGCGCCGCGACCGGGCTGGACCACCAGGTCCTCATACAGCTCGTCGAAGCGATAGGCGTCCTCCAGGAACGCCCGCCCGTTGGGCAGCGCCGCGGCCGCCCGGACACGGCGCGCCGGGTCGCGGGCGAACACGAGCCAGGCCACGAGGATCCCCGCGCCCGCGGCGACGACCGACACGATGATGGTGGCGAGCTCCTGCGCGTGGGTGGCCTCCAGCGGCGGGATCAGGCTGTCGGCGAACACCGGGTCGAGCCAATCGGTGACCAGGTGCCAGCCGAACGGCACCTGCAGCCAGCCGCCCATCAAGGCCAACACCGCCAGGATCGCCACCGGCGCGCTCATCGCCCAGCCGGCGCCGTGCGGGGCGTGGGCGTAGTCGCCCTCGGGTCGCGGCGCCACGAACACCCGAAAGAGTAGGCGGAACATGTAGAACGCCGTCAGGAACGCCGCGATCGAGCCGAACACGAACAGCACGACGCCCAGGCCGCCGTGCGCCAGGGCGTGGGCCAGGATGTCGTCCTTGCTGAAGAACCCGGAGAAGCCGGGGACGCCCGCGATGGCCAGGCAGCCAATGGCGAACGTGACGTACACGAAGCGCAGGTGGCGTCGCAGCCCGCCCATGCGATCCAGGCTCTGCTCGTTGGCAAGCGCATGGATGACGATGCCGGCCGCCAGGAACAGCAGCCCCTAGAAGAACGCGTCCGTCAGGAAATCGAACATCCCCGACGAGTCCGCCCCCAGTCCCGCGCCCCTGATCATCTAGCCGATCTGG
>JBKKDD010000266.1:0-3623 GCA_046708705.1 Miltoncostaeaceae bacterium
AGCACCGCCGCCCCGGCGTCCGCGCCGTCGCCGTTGCCAAGCGCGAACACGACCGCGCCGTCGGCCATCGCCGCCACGTCCTGCGCGCCGACGGGCCCGCCGAAGCTGATCAGGGCATGCGCGCCCGCGAGCGCCCCGCCCATCTGGTCGCCCGCGCTCACCACGCTGCCGACCCCGGCGACCTCCAGAAGCCGCGCCGTCGCCGCCACACCGGGCTCGCTTCCCCCGACCACCACCGTGGAGTCGCCGAGCGCGGTGCCCCTCACCTGCAGCGCGTTGATCAAGCCGGCCAGCACCGCAACCGCGGTGGCGTCGCCGGCCTCGTGTAGCACCGGGATCTCCAGGACCTCGGCCAGCGCTTCGTGCACCTCGACGCAGCGCGGCGCGGCCATGTCGGTCAGGTGCACCCCGGCGAACACCGACACGATCTTGCTGACCACGTTGGTGATCTCGGCGGTGTCGCGCACCGTGAGCGGCAGCGGAAAGCCGTCGATGCCCGCCATCTCCCGCAGGTACAGGCACTTGGCCTCGGCGGAGGGGAGTGCCGCGAGCGCCCCCAGGTCGCCCTGCCCCGCCACCGCGCTGCCGTCGGTGATGACCGCGACGCTGTTGCCGCGGATGGTCAGGTCCCAGGTGCGCTCCGGGTCGTGGTGGATCGTCATGCACACGCGCGCGACGCCCGGCGTGTAGGCCATGGACAGGTCGTCGCGGCTGGTCAGCGCCGAGCGGCTTCGCATGGTGAGCGTGCCGCCGGCGTGGGCCAGGGTCACCCGGTCGCTCGCGCTCTGCACCGCCACCCCGTCCAGCGCCTCGAGCGCCGCGACCACGGCCTGCCCGTGCGCGGCGTCGGTGACCGCCACGGTGATGTCGCGGATGACCGACGACTTGCCCGAGCGCACGATGTCCACCCCTCCCACCTCCGCGCCGGTGCTGCCGATCGCGGCCATCACGCGGCCGAAGTTGCCGACCTGGCTTGCGATCTCTGCGCGGATGGTGAGGTTGGAGTTGGGCGATTGCGGCATCTGCGGCCCTTGGTCAGGTGTGGACGAACATGGTGCGCGCGCCCCGGGGAGGCGAGGATGCAGCACTTTACCGATCGCGCGAGGCAGGTTCAGGCGGGGCGACGGCGCGCGCGGCGGTAGATCGCCGATCCGACCCCGCCCAGCACCAAAAGGCCCGCGCCGCCCGCGGCGATCGACGCCCACAGCGGCAGGTTGATGTCGGGCACCTTTGACGGGCTGGCATTGCCCGGCGGCTGCGTCGGGCTGATGCCGATCAGGTTCTGCTTGATCGCGACGTCCACGGCGGCCACGAAGCTCGCGTACTGGCCGGGGTTCTGCGCCGCCATCAGCGCCTTGGCGTGGACCAGGTCGGAGTAGGTGTGGGTCACGTCGATCGCCTTGTCGCGGGCCACCTGGCCGTCCACCAGGCCGTCGGCGTCGAAGTCGCGTATGACGTCCTGCGGCGATCCGGTCTCCTCGCCGCACCCGGCCAAAAGCAGCACCAGGGTGGCCACACACACGAGGCCGCGAAACGGCCGACCGATTCTGGACATATCCCGGCAGCGTAGTTTGGACCCCCACCCGGCGGCAAGCGTGTTCACGGAACGCTTACGCGCCTGTATGGTCGCGCCCCGTGCGGGTACTGGCCACCGGCATCTCCGGCTTTGCCGGTCCTCATCTCGTCGCCGAGCTCGTCGGCGCCGGGCACCAGGTGCATGGCGTGTTCTGGAACGCGGACGAGCCGGTGCCCCAGGGCGTCACCGGCGTCCACTACGGCGACATCACCGACCCGACCGCGATCGCCGCCGCCGTGCGGGAGGTCCAGCCCGAGCTCGTCTTCCACCTGGCGGGTGCCGCCTCGGTGGGCCAGTCGTTCGAGCAGCCGGTCGCGACCTGGCACGTCAACCTTGACGGCACGCTCGTGCTCCTGGAGGCGCTTCGCCTGCACGCCCCCACCGCGCGCTGCGTCGCGATCACGAGCGGCGAGGTCTACGGCCGCGTGCCGCTCACCGATCTGCCAGTCGGCCCCGACACCCCGATGCTGCCGCACTCGCCCTACGGCGCCTCCAAGGCCGCCGCCGACCTGGCGGCGCTGCAGTACCGCATCGGCTACGGCCTGCAGGTGCTGCGGGTGCGGGCGTTCAACCACATCGGCCCCGGCCAGGACGCCCGGTTCGTCGTCCCGGCCGTCGCCCGCCAGATCGCCCTGGGCGAGCGCGACGGCCTCGCGCAGATTGCCATCCATGTCGGCAACGTCGCGACCCGCCGTGACTTCACCGACGTCCGCGACATCGTCCGCGCCTATCGGCTTGTCGCCGAGCAAGGTGATCCGGACGCCGTCTACCTGGCGTGCTCGGGCCGCTCCCACTCGGTCCGCGAGCTCGTCGACGGTCTCGCCGCCCTGGCGCGCACCGCGACGATGATCACCACCGACGCGACGCTGCAGCGCGCCGGCGAGCAGCCCGATCTCTATGGTTCTCCGGACCGTTTGAGCGCTGACACCGGGTGGATCCCGCAGATCCCGCTCGAGGTCTCGCTCTCCGACACACTCGATTGGTGGCGCGATCGCGTCGCCCGGGAGGACTGACCGCCCATGCCCACCGCGCTCATCACCGGCATCACCGGACAGGACGGCTCGTACCTGGCCGAGCTCCTGCTTGACAAGGGCTACACCGTGTGGGGCATGGTGCGCCGCTCCTCGACCGAGTCGCACGAGCGCATCGAGCACATCCGCGACCGCATCACCCTGCTGCAGGGCGACCTGCTCGACCAGCCTTCCCTGACCCAGGCGCTGATCGAGTCCGAGCCCGACGAGGTCTACAACCTGGCCGCGCAGTCGTTCGTGCCGACGTCGTGGTCGCAGCCGGTCCTGACCGCCGAGTTCACTGCGGTCGGCGTCACCCGCCTGCTCGAGGCGATCCGCCAGGTCAACCCCAAGATCCGCTTCTACCAGGCAAGCTCCAGCGAGATGTACGGCAAGGTGCAGGAGGTCCCCCAGTCGGAGACCACGCCCCTGTACCCCCGAAGCCCCTACGGCGTGGCCAAGTGCTACGGCCACTACATCACGGTCAACTACCGCGAGAGCTACGACATGTTCTGCTGCTCGGGGATCCTGTTCAACCACGAGTCCCCGCGCCGCGGCCTGGAGTTCGTGACCCGCAAGGTCACCGACGGCGTCGCCCGCATCAAGCTCGGTCTGGTCGACCACCTGGCCCTCGGCAACCTGGACGCCAAGCGCGACTGGGGCTTTGCCGGCGACTACGTCGACGCCATGTGGCGCATGCTCCAACAGCCCGATCCCGACGACTTCGTCGTCGCGACCGGCGAGACCCAGACCGTCGAGCGCCTGGTCGAGGTGGCCTTCACCCACGCCGGCCTCGACTGGCACGACTACGTCCGCCCCGACGCCCGCTTCATCCGCCCCGCGGAGGTCGACCTCCTCGTCGGTGCCCCCGCTAAGGCCAAAGCCATCCTTGGCTGGGAGCCCACCGTCGACTTCGAGGGCCTGGTGCGCATGATGGTCGACGCCGACTTGGAGCGACTGCAGGCAATCGCCGCGCGGTAGCGGCGTCGGGGCGTCCCGCGCGTCAGGCCGGTGTGTCCGGATCGTCGAGCGACGCT
>JBKKDD010000267.1:0-5734 GCA_046708705.1 Miltoncostaeaceae bacterium
GGCCTCGCCGACCCGAAGCCCCGGCGCGACCCCCGCCGCGGCCGCCGCGGGGGTGCACTCCCCGACGAGCTGCGCGGCGCCCGGTTGCGGCCCGAGCGCGACGGGCACGTCCATGGGCCTGCGCGCCGCGAGCAGCGCGACCAGGAGCGCGAACCGGGGAATGGTGGCGGTGACGATCACGCGTACGTTGCCGTCACAGAGGTCCGGAGTCTCTGGTCGAGCGCGGCGCGGATCTCGTCGGGGCTCGGCAAGCCATTACCGGATGAGATGCGGAGAAGCGGCGCTGCGATCATCGAACATATGTTCGATCATTTGACGGCGGAGCGCAAGGGCTCAGAACCCCGGCACGACGTTCCGACCGTCACCAGCGGGATCCCCGCCCCGGGCCAGTCCGGCTCGTCGCCCGCGATCTCCTCGCCCAGGCGGGATCACGGGACGCGAAATTGCCCCTCCGACATGTCGGATCCGGCTACTTCGACAGTGCGGTCAGCTGCTCTTCGACGGCCGTGCGTTCGGCCGGCGCGAGAGGTTCCTTGGAGAAGCCGTCGGCGGCGAGGGCGGCGGCGATTCTGCCGAGCGCGGGGTCGCGCAGCACGGTGCGTTGCAGCACGGCGGCGTACTCGACGGCGGTCTCGCCCGGAAGGCGCTCGCGGCCCAGGTCGGCGCCGATCTGCTCGAGGCGGGCGAGCTGTAGCTCGGCCCACGTGCGGTGGCGCCGTCGCTGCAGGCGCTGCCACATCTCCTGAAGTCGGCGGCGGTACGACGCGACGACACCCGCGATCGCCGCCAGCCCCAGCACCGCGCCCAGCGGCGAGGTCAGGTCCGGCAGGTGGCGCGCGAGGTAGTCGCGCAGGCCGACGCGGGCGGCGTCGACGGGCGGGTCGCCCGCCAGTGGCACCTGCGCGGTCGGGTCGAACGCCTGCCAGCCGATTCCGGGGAAGTAGACCTCGGCCCAGGCGTGGGCGTCGCGCGCGCGAACCTCGTAGAAGCCGGTGAACGGGTTGCGCTCGCCGGGGGTGTAGCCCACGGCCAGGCGGGCCGGGATGCCCTGGGAGCGCAGCATCACCACCAGGCTCGAGGCGATCTGCTCGCAGAACCCGATCCGGTCGACGAACAGGAACCGCTCGACCGCATCCTCGCCGGACGGCAGCGCGGGGATGTCGAGCGAGTACTGGGTGTTGTCGCCCATCCACGCCTGCATCGCCATCACCGTGTCGTACGTCGAGGCTCGGCCGGCTGCCAGCCGGGCGGCCAGATCGGCGACGCGTCGGGGGATCGGTCCGAGCGTCGTGTAGCGACGGATCAGCTCCGGCGGCGTGACTGTTCGGGACGCGTCGCCGTTCGCGCGCAGGCGCGCCACCGTGCTTCGGGGCCTGCGGCTGACGACGGTGTAGACGGCGCCGCGCTCCAGCTCGACGCCGGTACGGATGGCACCGTCGGTGGTCTCGAACACCGCGGCCTGCGGGATGTACACCTGGGTAGGCTGGCTCGCGGCGAAGATCAGGTTGGGGCCCTCGATCTCGAGCGCGAACGTCTGGATCAGCTCCTCACCCGCGACCTGCGGCTCGTCCGCGGGTTGCAGCAGTTGGATGGGCGAGCCGTTGGACACGACCGCCGTCCGCGGATCCGACAGCGTCCAGGTACGCCCGTCCCACGTGTCGAAGGTCTGGCCCCGCCAGAAGTCCGGCGCGGAGGAGCGCACGCGCATCACCAGCGTGTCGTCCGGCCGCCCGCGCACCGACGTGTCCAGGCGGTCGGCGAACCCGAAGTACCCGAACGACTTGGGCGCGGGGCCGCTCGTGTCGTCGCCGGGCCGGCCGGGGTCGTCCCGGCCGAGTGAGGGGTTGGACAGGCCACCGGGGTTCGGCACGGAGATCTGGTTGGGCAGCTTGGCGGTGAACGCGAGCAGGCGGCTGGACTTGGCCGCCGGCACGAGCAGGAAGGCCGCGGTGCCGAGCGCGCCGACCGCCAGGATCGTGAGGACGAGCGCCCGCACCGGCAGCGGGGCCGACCGGCGGGTGCCCGGCGCAGTGCGGCGCAGCTCGGTCAGCTCGCTGCGGTAGGCGAGCATCAGCGCCAGCGCCGCCGCCGAGGCCCACACGGCAGCGAACGCCGCGAAGGACATCGACAGCGCGAGCGCTCCGGCCACCCCGATCAACGCCAGGCTGGAGGCCAGGGCGAAGCGCAGCTCCCGTCGGGACCGCAGCGCGAACGCGCGCACCGCCTCAAGCGAGACCAACAGCTCGGCCAGCGGCACCCGCAGTTCCCCCGGGGACGCCGGGCTGCCGTTGGATGCGAGAAACCGCACGACCAGGCCGATGGTCACGAGCGTCAGGATGATCGGAACCGCCGGGTGCGTATCGTCGCGGCGCAGGTATGAGACGACCGCGCCCGCCGGGATCACGCCGAGCACGAGCGCCCACATGACGGCTCCGCCCACGTCGTTGGCGAGGACCGCCGTGGCGGCCGCCACCGTCGCGACCAGCGTCGCCACGCGAAGCGCCCGTGACTGCTCGGCGGGCCGTGCCAGATCGCCCAGGAACCGCGTCCAGCCGGGGGGCGCGGCCGGCTGCGGCGGGGTCGTCTCGGTCACGGTGCTCATCTCATCCCCGAGATCACCAGCACGGGGACGTCGGACCGCCGGGTCGCCGGCAGCGGGCCGGCCGTGGCACGCGCCAGTCGCCGTCCGGCGTCCAGCGCGCTCGTGACGGCGGCGCGTCTGGGTCCGTCCGCCTCGGCGGTGCAGAGCGTCACGTCGATCCCGTTGGCCAGCGCGTCGCACAGGATGCCCATCGCGCGCTCGGCCGCGTTTTCGGCCGCCTCGCCCGGGCCGCGCAGGTCGACCACCAGCTCCAGGCGCGGCCGCTCGGGCAGATCGAGCTCCTTGACGACGACGGTGCCGCGTCGCGCCGTGGCGGGCCAGTGGACGAGGCGCAGCGGATCGCCCTGCACGTAGTCGCGCACGCCGCGGATCTGATCGCCGCCGATGCCGATGCCCGCGGTGGGGGAGTCGCCCGACGGGCCGGTCGGGGGCGCGGTTGCGTCGGCGTTGCCGGTGCGTGGCGCGACCTCGACGACGCGGTCCAGGGCAACCGTGATTCGCCGGCGCCACCAGATCAGCCCGAACGGCGCCGCCGACGCGGCCTGTACGGCGATCGTGTCGATGACCCCGCGGCGGTCGGGCACGACGTCGGTGACGGTGCCGTCATCGCTCACCACTGCGGTCGGCTCGCCCGGGGGCGCGAAGGGTTGCAGGTGCAGGCCGAGGCCGGCGCGTGCGACGCGCAGCGTGATCGTCAGTGGCCGGTCGACGGCCGCGTCGGTGGGGGCGTCGGCGGTGATCCGCACGCGTCTGAGGGCGACCCACGGCCACACCGCGCCGATCAGCAGCACTCCGGCAAGGCCGCAGAGGATGACCAGCAGCCAGCCCGCTCCGGTGGTGCGGGCGGCGAAGTACAGCGCGCCCCCGATCGCCGCGATCATGAACGCGCCCTTCGTAACGCCGCGTGTTCTCATCCCCGTGGCGGCGGGAGCCTCCGCAGGATGGCCTCGACCACCGCGCGGCCGCGGGTCAAGTCGGGGCCGCCGCTCGGCACGAGCCGGTGTCCGAGCGCGACCGCGGCGACGGCCTTGACGTCGTCGGGCGTGACGAATGAGCGGCCGTCCGCCACGGCGTGGGCTTGGGCGGTGCGCAGCGTGCTGACGCTCGCGCGTGGGCTCGCGCCCAGCGTCACGCCGTCGTCGGCACGCGTGGCCGCAACGATGTCGAGCACGTACTCGACGATGGCGGGCGCGACGTGGACCGTGCGGATCGCGGTGGCCGCCCGGCGCAGCTCGTCGGAGTCGGCGACCGGCTCCAGGCGATCCAGGACGGTTGCCCCGCCGGCGCCGACCAGGATCTCGCGCTCGGCGTCGCGGCCGGGCAGGCCGATCTGCAGGGCGATCGCGAACCGGTCGCGTTGCCCCTCGACCAGGGGGAACGTGCCTGCGTGCTCGTGCGGGTTCTGGGTCGCCACCACGATGAACGGGTCCGGCAGGCGGCGGGTCGCGCCGTCGGCGCTGACCTGACCCTCCTCCATGGCCTCCAACAGTGCCGATTGCGTGCGCGGGGTCGCGCGGTTGATCTCGTCGACCAGCACGACGTTGGCGAACAGCGGGCCGGGGCGAAAACGCCAAGTGCCCTCGGCCTGGTCCAGCACCGCCACACCGGTCAGGTCGGCGGGCAGCAGGTCGGGGGTGCCCTGGATGCGGCGGAAGCTCCCCTGGATCGAGCGGGCGATCGCCTTTGCCAGCAGGGTCTTGCCGACCCCGGGCACGTCCTCGAGCAGTACGTGTCCGCCGGACAGCACGGCGACGCTCGCCATGCGGATGGCCTCGGGCTTTCCGCGGATGACCCGCGCGAGGTTGGCCTGCAGGGCCACGGCCAGCACGGTGGCCTCGTGAAAGGACGTCGCGGCCGGGGGAGTGCGGGTCGTCGCCATCGGATCCTCATCGGCCTCGCTGCCGTATCGCTTGAGACCGGGTCACAGCAGGCGCCGCGGGCGCAGTCCGGGGAGCCCTCCGGCGACGTGAAGGTTTGGTAAAGCGTGCCTGCCACGATTGCCCCGCGATCCCGTTGCCCAGGGGGATTGCGGGACCCGAAAATGACCTTCCGAAGATCGCCGGATTCGGCCCGTGCGTCGGCGTAGTTTCGCCATATGGACAGATGGACGATGGGGGTTTTGGCCCGATGTCCAACGTGGTCTGTTCGAGCGAACCCCCAGAATCCCGGGATTCGGGCACAGGGGTGGCCCGACGACCGAAGGGGAAGCGTGAACACGGCGATCGACACCGTCTGGGTGGCGTTCGCGGGCTGCCTCGTGCTGTTGATGCAGGGCGGCTTCGCGATGCTCGAAGTGGGTTTGACCCGAATGAAGAACGCCGGGGCGGTTGCGGCCAAGGTGCTGATCAACCTCGCGTACTCGTTCGCGGCGTTCTGGGCGATCGGGTATGCGTTCGCGTTCGGCGACGGCAATGACTTCATCGGGGCGTCCGGCTGGTTCCTGGAACTCGGCAACGCCGACGGCGTACAGTCGCTGGCGTACTCCGTGGTCGACGAGCCCATGAAGTTCTTCTTCCAGGCGACGTTCGCCGCGGTGGCGCTCGCGATCGTGTGGGGGACGACGCTCGACCGCATCCGATTCGGCGCCTACCTGCCGTTCGCGCTGATCTTCGTCGGGGTCATCTACCCGATCATCGCGCACTGGGTGTGGGGCGGCGGCTGGCTCGCGACGCACTTCCAGGACTTCGCGGGCTCCGGGGTCGTGCACGTGACCGGGGCGGCAGGGGCGTTCGCCGCGGCGATGCTGCTGGGGCCGCGCATCGGCAAGTTCCGCGACGGCAAGCCACAACCACTGCCCGGCCACTCGATGCCCTTGGCGCTCCTGGGCATCTTCATCCTGTGGGTCGGGTGGATGGGCTTCAACGCCGGGTCGTTCTTGGGCGCGGTGGACAAGCCGATCGGCCAGGTCATCGTCGTCACGAACCTGGCCGGGGCGTTCGGGGTGCTGGGCGCCACGCTCGTCGCACGCCTGAAGCTGGGGACCCTGGACATCGGCATGATGGGCAACGGGGCGATCGCCGGCCTCGGCGCGATCGCGGGACCGTGCGCCTACGTCGCCCCGTGGGGCGGCGCCGTGATCGGCCTGGTGGCGGGGTCCCTGATGGTGATGTTCGTGATCGCCGACGACCCCAA
>JBKKDD010000268.1:0-5012 GCA_046708705.1 Miltoncostaeaceae bacterium
ATGCGGGTCGGCGGGCGTGTCGACGTGCCGGACGCCGCCCGCTCCGCCCGTGACGCTCAGCGACGAGGATCGGCGCGACCCGGTGGTCGCGTCGAACGGTGGAGGGCGGTTGGCCGTGATCTGGGAAAGCCTGGCCGGGGAGGGCCTGCAAGCGGCGACACGGGGCGACCACGGCGCCTGGTCCAAGGCGACGTCGATCTCGGCGGCCAACGCGCGCGATACCACCGTCACGGTCACGCCCGACGGGCGCGCGACCGCGGCGTGGCAGATCCCGGTGAGCACCGACACGACCGCGGTCGAGGTCGCCCACCACGAGGGCGACGCCGGGTGGAGCCGACCGGTCGGCGTGTCGCCCGAGCAGGCCCATTCCCGTGAGCCGCAGGTCGCGTCGACCGGCGACGGGACCATCCTGCTGGTGTGGCGGCGCGACACGGACGGGGCGGACACTGCGATGCAGGTGATCGAGCGCCCGCCGGACGGGCAATGGACACGTCCGCAGACGCTCTCCGATCCGACGGTCAGGTCCAAGCGCCCGCGCCTCGCGGTGGCTCCGGACGGCTCGGCGGCGCTGGTGTGGGAGCAGGGCACTGGGACGGACCTGCAGGTCGTCGCGGTCACCAGGACCCCTGCCGGCAGGTGGTCGTCCCCCGTGACACTCGGCAGCGCCGACGACGACGCCCATGAGCCCGACGTGGCGATCGACCCGCGGGGCTCGGCCACGGTGACGTGGGTCGCCGAGTCCGGCAACGACGCGATGGTGCTGGCCGCGTCGCGACCCGAAGCGGGCGCCTGGCAGACGCCGGCCGTCATCGGCCGTGGATCTGCTGCGCCCTACGAGACACCGCGCCCCGGCCGGGCCGAGACCGGGGCGGAGGTCGGCGTGTTCCCGGACGGCCGGGTCGTCGCGGCGTGGACGGTGGTCGACGACGGGGGAATCAACCGCGCGTCGGCCGCCACGATGTCCGCCGACGGCGTGTGGAGCCCGGCCGTCGACCTCTCGGCGCCCGACTCCCCCGCCAGCGGCGTGCAGGTGACCGTGCTGGCGGGTGGGGTGGCCGCGGCGGCGTGGGAGGAGTTGGACGGCGGGCTGATCCGCGCCCGCGTGGCGCGGATCTCGGTCGGCGGCACGCCGCTGCCCTGCGTCGACTTGACGGATGCGCGCGCCGAGAGCGGCGCCGTGCGGCTGGTCGGCGGCTCCGCCCCGACCGCGGTGTTCGTGGACTTCAACCGCAGCCGCGTTCAGGCGACCCCGATCCCGTGAAACGCGCCGCTGCCATCACGTGCGCGGCGTGCATCGCCGTGTGGGCGCTCGCCCGGTTGGTCGTCTTCGATTTCTTCCAGCTCGGAGACACGCGGGTGTACGCCCACGCTGCCCGGATGATGGACGCGGGGGCGATCCCATACGCGGACTTCGACGTCGAGTACCCGCCACTCGCGACCGTCCTGTTCTGGCTGGTCGGCAGGGCGCCTGGAGACGACTACCAGTTGGCGTTCTCGATGGCCATGCTGGCGTGCCTGATCGCGACGGCGCTCGCCGCCCTGGTCATCGCCCGGCGCGTCGGGCTGACGCCCATTCGGACCGCGATCGCGATCGGCGTGATCGCCCTGACGCCCCTCATCCTGGGCACGTTGGTGCAGACGCGCTACGACTTGGTGCTGTCGGCGCTGCTCGCATGGATGGTCGCCGCGGCGCTCCACGACCGGTTCCGGTGGGCGTGGACGCTCCTCGCGCTCGCCACTGCGATCAAGCTGGTGCCGGTGCTTGTGGTCCCCGTGCTGTTCCTGTGGCACGTGCACCGACGCCGGGGCCGCGACGCGCGGCTCGGGGTCGCCGGGTTCGCGATCGGCGTGGCCGCGACGTTCCTCCCGTCCTTCGCGATCGCGCCGGGCGGGACATGGCGCCTGTTCGCCTACCACCTGGACCGTCCCGCCGAGGTCGAGTCGCTGGGCTCGTCCGTCCTCCAGGCCGCCGACCTGCCGTACGTCCGCGTGCAGAGCTACGGGAGCGACAATGTCACGGGGTCATGGGCAGACGCCCTGGCCTCGGCGTCGACCCTGCTCATGGTCCTGGTGATCGGGGCGGTCGCCCTGTGGATGTGGCGAGGGCTTCGGCGCGGCCGTGATGAGGGCGCCGGCGTGCTGGTCGCTGCCGTCGCCGCGACGCTGGTCGCGGCGGTCCTGTTCGGCAAGGTGATCTCCCCCCAGTACATGGTGTGGCTCCTGCCGTTCGTGCTCCTGGTCGCGGGGCGGTGGGGTCGCGCCGCCGTGGCGACGATGGTCCTCGCGATGGGGTTGACGCAACTGGTGTTTCCGCCGCTCTTCTCGTCGCTCACCGAGCGCGGCGCGCCCCTGCCCGTGTGGCTCCTGTTGGCGCGCAACATCCTCCTGGTGGTCCTGCTGGTCGCGGTCTGGCCGCGACCCCGAATCGCGGCCGGGCCGGGCCGCGCCCCATCCGGCGAGCCGGCCCGAGCCGCCCCCGACGCCAGGTGATTTCGAGGCCGCCGCCGTGGAGCGTCGATCGCGTCGCGGTGGTGCGGAGTCTGCCAAGATGGACCGGTCGGCCCGGGAAGGAACGATGATGGCCAAGAGCACCGCACCAGCCGCAACGAGTGGCCCCGCGGCCCGCCCCGAGGCGGAGCTGATGCGCGACATGTTCGGGCGCATGTGCCTGATCCGGCGCTTCGAGGAACGCGCCGCCGAGGAGTACATGAAGGGCAAGATCGGCGGGTTCCTGCATCTCGCGATCGGCGAGGAGGCCGCGGTCGTCGGCACGATCGCCGCGCTGCGCCCGACCGACCCGATCACGTCCACGTACCGCGAGCACGGGCAGGCGCTCGCGCGCGGCAGCGAGCCCAAGGCGGTCATGGCGGAGCTCTTCGGCCGCTCCACGGGGATCTGCGGCGGGCTCGGCGGCTCGATGCACCTGATGGACATCGACAAGCACTTCTACGGCGGCTACGGCATCGTCGGGGGGTCCATCCCGCTGGCGGTCGGTCTGGCCTGGGCCATCCAGTACAACGACGAGGACGGTGTCGCGCTCGCGATGTTCGGCGACGGGGCGTCCAACCAGGGCGTGCTCGCAGAGGTCATGAACATGGCTGAGCTGTGGAACCTGCCCGTCGTGTTCTTCGTTCTGAACAACCAGTACGGCATGGGGACGGCAGTAGAGCGCGCAAGCGCCGAGCCGGACCTGTTTCGCCGGGCGGAGGCATTCGGGATGCCGGCGCGACAGGTGGACGGCATGGACGTCCTGGCCGTCCACGCGGCCGTGTCCGAGGCGGCTCGCCTGGCACGCGACGGCAAGCCGTCCATGATCGAGGCGAAGGCCTACCGCTACCGCGGCCACTCGATGAGCGACCCCGACACGACGCGGGCCACAGAGGAGAAGGAGCGGTGGCAGGCGCGCGACCCGCTGGTCACGTTCGAGCGCATCCTGCTGGGCGAGGGCGTGATGACCCGCGACGAGACGGATGGCGTACGCGAGCAGGTGGCGGCGGACGTCGAGGAGGCCGTCGCGTTCGCCGACGCGAGCCCCACCGTGCCCGAGGCCGAGCTGGCGCGCCACGTCTACGCCGACCCCTGGAACGACGACCCGCGCGGCAGCGCGCTGACCCGATGAGCTCGGCCGCGCCCGCCGCGCCCAAGAACGTCTCGTACCGCGAGGCGCTGACGCAGGCGATGCGCGAGGAGCTTCAACGCGATGAGCGCGTGTTCATCATCGGCGAGGACGTGGGGCAGTTCGAGGGCGCGTTCAAGGTGACGCGCGGGCTCCTGGGCGAGTTCGGGCCCCGGCGTGTGGTGGACACCCCGATCAGCGAGGCCGGATTCACTGGCCTCGGCATCGGCGCCGCCATGGCCGGCCTGCGCCCGATCATCGAGATGATGACGGTCAACTTCTCGATCCTCGCCCTGGACCAGATCGTCAACAACGCCTCCAAGGTCCGGTACATGTTCGGCGGACAGGTGGCATGCCCGCTGGTGATCCGGATGCCGGGCGGCGCCGGGCACCAGCTCGCCGCCCAGCACAGCCACTCGCTGGACGCCTGGTACACGCACGTGCCGGGGCTCAAGGTGGCATGCCCGTCCACGCCGTATGACGCGAAGGGCCTGCTGAAGACCGCGATCCGTGACGACGACCCGGTGATCTTCCTGGAGAGCGAGGGGCTGTACGCCAAGAAGGGACCGGTCGGCGGCCCGGACGATCTGGTCCCCTTCGGCCGCGCGGCGATCCGCCGCAGCGGTAAGCACTGCACCGTGGTCGCCCACTCCCGGATGGTGTGGGTCGCGCTGACCGCGGCGGAGGAGCTCGCGAAGGAGGGCATCGAGTGCGAGGTCATCGACCCGCGCACGTTCCGCCCGCTGGACATCGACACGCTGGCCACGAGCGTCCGGGCGACCAGCCGCTGCGTCATTGTCGACGAGGGGTGGCCGGAATGCGGCATCGCCGCAAACCTGGCAGCGCATCTGTACGAGGCGTGCTTCGACTTCCTGGACGCGCCGATCAGGCGGATCAACTGCGCGGACGTGCCGATCCCCTACGCCAAGAACCTGGAGCAGGCTGCGCTCCCGCAGCCGGGCGACGTGTCCGCCGCCGTCCGGCAACTCGTCGGAGGACGTTGATGGACTTCCTGATGCCGAAGCTGTCGGACACGATGGAGGAGGGCACCGTCCTGCAGTGGCTCAAAGACGACGGCGCCGAGGTCGCCAAGGGCGAGCCGATCGTCGAGATCGAGACCGACAAGGCGAACATGACGGTCGAGTCGCCGGACTCCGGGCTCCTGCAGATCGTGGCCCAGGTCGGCGACAGCCTTCCCATCGGCGCCACCATCGCGACAATCGGCGGCGGCGGCGGCGCGCCCGCGGCCGCGCCCGCGGCCACCGGCGTCGCGCCCGAGGCGGGTGAGGACGGTGACGAGAGCACCGGCATCCCGACCGCCGACGACGGCACCGGCGCCTCGATCGGCCACGAGGTCCGCTCCCCGGAGGCCTACCCAGGCGCGGCGGACGACGAC
>JBKKDD010000269.1:0-5484 GCA_046708705.1 Miltoncostaeaceae bacterium
GCGCCAGACCGGGTCGCGCGCGACGGCCAGCGCCGCCTACTACCTGGGGCTCGGCTCGGTCACGAGCCGCGGGCTCTTCGACGACACCAAAGCCTATGTGGGCTCGGTCACCTCGGTCATCGGCAAGGTGTAGACGGCGCGGCTACCCGCGACGAACGGCGACGTGCCGGCCTCGCGCAGCACCGTGTCGCGCCGCTCGCGCTCGAACGTGCGAAGCCACCCGATCATCCACAGGTCCCCGGCTCCGACACCCGCCGGAACCCCGGCGATCACCGCCGCGCTCTCGGGCGCGACCGCGATGAGGACGCCCAGCACGATCGCCACCGGCGCCAACCCCACCAGCACCCGCCGGCGCGTCAGGGACGTTGGCTCCATCGCTCTCCCCGCCGGAGGCGGTCCGGCGCGCGCGACCTCACGTCGCGTCCGGCCGTTCGGTCCGAACCGGCCGGCGACCACGCCCAGCACCAGCGCGACGACCGCGAACAGGACGACGGCCCGCCCGGGCTGATCGACCCGGAACGCGGTGATCAAGAGCGCGGCGTCGCCCACGATCAGGTTCGCGACGGCGTTGGCGCGAAGCTCGTCGACGAGCCGAGCAAGGGGTTGCATCGGCTGTGATACTCGCACACATGATTCCGTTCCCCGTCGATGCCGAGCTGCTGGGCGCGTCACCCGCCGAGATCGGCACGCTCGCGCGTTCGGCCGAGGAGGCCGGGTTCTCGTGTCTGTGGGCGCCTGAGCTCTACCGCTCGGCCACGATCCCGCTGGCCATCGCGGCCGGCGCCACGGAGCGCATCGAGATCGCCACCGGGATCGCGTTGGCGTTCACCCGCAGCCCGTTTGTGCTGGCCCTCGAGGCGCTCGACCTGGACGAGCTGTCGGGGGGACGGATGGTGTTGGGCCTCGGGGCCGGCGTGCGGCGCTTGAACGAGCGCTGGCACGCGGTCTCCGCCTACGATCCGCCCGTGCCGCGCATGCGCGACCACATCGCCGCGTTCCGCGAGATCGTGTCCGCGCTGGCCGCAGGGCGCGACGCGCGCTCACAGGGACGCTACGTCGACATCCACGTCGCCGGATACCGCCGCAACGTCGCCGTCAACCGTGAACGCATCCCGGTCTGGCTCGCCGCGGTCATGCCCGGCATGGCCCGCCTGGCGGGTGAGGTGGCCGACGGCTTTCTGGACCACCCAATCACGACACCGGACTGGCTGCGCGAGCACCTTCTGCCGCGGATCGAGAGCGGCGCCCAGCGGGCCGACCGGGCACGACCGCAGGTGGCGGGCGGCCTCGTGGTGGCCTCGAGCGCGGACGATCCCGCCGCCGCACGCCGGGCCGCCGCCTGCACCGTGGGCTTCTACGCGACCGTCAAGACCTACGAGCCGCTCTTCCAGGAGCACGGCTTCGAACGTCGGTTGCCCGTCATCCGCCGCGCGTTCATGGACGGCGGCGAGGAGTATCTGGCCGAGGCGGTCGGCGAGGAGATGACCGACTGCTTCGCCGCGGCCGGCACCCCCGACCAGGTGCGCCGCCGGGCCTTGGCCTACGAGGGCCTGGTCGACCGGCTGTGGGTGACGCCGCCGCACCACCTCCAGTCGCCCGAGCAAACGTCGGTCTGGCAGCGCGGAATCCTGGAGACCTTCCGGCGATCGTGAGTCGCGGTCCCGCAGCGAACGAGGCGCTCGAGGAGTACCGGCGCAAGCGGGACTTCGGCGCGACCCCGGAGCCCGCGCCGCAGGCGCCCGCCTCGACCGATGGGGCGCCGCGGTTCGTGATCCAGCGCCACGACGCCCGGGCGCTTCACTTCGACCTGCGCCTGGAGCTGGACGGCACGCTGGCCTCATGGGCGGTGCCCAAGGGGCTGCCGCTGCGCGAGGGCGTCAAGCGGCTGGCGGTGCGCACGGAGGATCACCCGCTCGAGTACCTGAGCTTCGCCGGGGTGATCCCGCCCGGCTCCTACGGCGCCGGGCGTATGACGATCTGGGACGCGGGCACGTTCGAGCTGCTCGCCGCCAAGGATGCGGAGCTGAAGGTCGTGTTGCACGGGACGATCGTGGCGGGCGAGTACCACCTGGTGCGCACGGGCGTCGAGGCGGGCCGCGAGCAGTGGCTCGTGTTCCGCTCGACGCGCGGGGTGCCCGGGTCGCCGGATCCCCTGCCCAGGTTCCGCGAGCTTCGGCCCATGATCGCCGTGCCCTGGGAGGGGGCGTTCGACGATCCGGCCTGGGCGTTCGAGATCAAGTGGGACGGCTACCGGGCGCTCGCGTTCGTCGGACCGGACGCCACGCGCCTGCTGAGCCGCACCGGGCGCGACATGACCGCGTCGTATCCGCGCCTGGCCGACCTGCGCCGGGCGACGCTCGCCCAGGAGGTCATCCTGGACGGCGAGGTGGTCGTCCTGGACGACACGGGTCGCGCCGTGTTCCAGGATCTGCAGAGCGGGCGCGGCGTCGTGACCCTGGTGGTGTTCGACGTGCTGTACGTCGACGGGACGTGGCTGCTGGACGAGCCGTGGGAGACACGCCGCGAGCGGCTCACCGCGGTGCTGGCCCCGGAGGCGCCGCCGCTCGTCATGGCCCCGCAGGACGTGAGGGGGCAGGGGCGGGCGCTGTTCGACGCGATCGCCGCCGGCGGGGGGGAGGGGGTCGTGGCCAAACGCATCGCGAGCACGTACCAGCCCGGGCGGCGCAGCCCCGACTGGCGCAAGGTCAAGGTCCGTCACGAGCTGGACGCCGTGATCGGCGGGTACGTCGAGGGCGAGGGCTCACGGCGCGGCGGCATCGCCGCCCTGCTGGTGGGGCGGCAGGCCGACGAGGGCCTCACGTACGCCGGCCGGGTGGGGACCGGGTTCACCGACGCCGGTGGACGCGCGCTGCGCGACCGGCTGGAGCGCCTGAGGAGCGAGACGTGCCCGTTCACGGAGCTGCCGCCCGATTCGGCGTCGGCGCGCTGGGTCAGGCCTGAGCTCGCCTGCCGCGCCGCCTACGGCGAGTGGACCGACGACGGGCTCATGCGCGCGCCCGCCTTCCTGGGGTTGGTGGAGCAGGAGCCCCCCGACCGCCCCGCCCCCGTGCTCGACCTCTCGCGGGGCGAGCTGCGCGTGCGCGACGACGGGCGCGAGGCGCGTCTGACGAACCTCGGCAAGCCGTTCTGGCCGGATCAGGGCATCACCAAGGGCGATCTGCTGGATCACTACGCACGGATGGCGGCCGTCCTGGTGCCGCACCTGGCCGGGCGGCCCATGGTGCTCAAGCGCTACCCCAACGGGTGGGACCAGCCGTTCTTCTTCCAGCACCAGATCCCCGAAACCGCGCCGGACTGGATCGAGCGCGTGACCATGCGAAAAGGCGGTGACGAAGCCACATACGTGATGGTCCAGGACCCCCTGTCGCTCCTGTGGGTGGCCAACCTGGGGTGCATCGACCTGAACCCGTGGCATGCGCGCGCGGCCTCGGCGGCGAGCGCCGACTACGTCCTGTTCGACCTGGACCCGGCCGAGGGCGTCCCCTTCGACGCGGTGGTGGAGGTGGCGCTCCTGGTCCACGACGAGCTGGAGCGGGTCGGTCTGCGCGGCTACCCCAAGACGTCGGGGTCCCGGGGCATCCACATCCTGGTGCCCGTCGTGCCCACGCCGCACGAGTCCGCGCGCCTGTTTGCGCAGGTGGTCGGTCAACGGCTGGTGACGCGTATGCCGCACCTGGTGACCGTCGAGACGTCGATCGCCCGGCGGGGCCGGCGGGTGTACGTCGACGCCAACCAGAACGGCTACGGCAAGACGATCGCGAGCGTCTACTCGGTGCGGCCGGTGGCGGGCGCGACCGTCTCCACGCCGCTTCGCTGGGACGAGGTGTCCGTCGGACTCGACCCGACCCGGCTGACGATGGGCGCCGTGGCGGCGCGCGTGGCCGCCTCGGGCGACCTGTTCGACGGCGTGCTCACCGACCGTCAGGACCTGGCGGCGGCGGTCGCACGTCTGGGTGAGGAGGCGTGAGGCCGGGCGTGCGTCCGGCCGTGCGTCCGGCCGCCGTATGCGTCGTCGCCGCGGCCCTGGCCGGGTGCGGCGGCGAGGCCCAGACGCTGCCGCGGGCCGACGAGGTGACCGGCCGGTTCGTAGGCCGCGACGACTCCGGCATCGGCGTCTCGGTGGACTTCGGTGCCTACGATCCGACCACGCGCGCCATCCGCGCCGCCCTGGACACGCCACAGGCCTGGTCGGTCGGGCTCGTCAGCATCGTCAACCGCTCGCGCCGCCTACGTCCGATCCCGGCGCTGTTCGCGACGCGGCCCAGCGGACGCGTGCAGCGCCTGGCACGGGCGACGGTCATCCGTCCGGAGGGATCGGACCAAACGCAAGAGCTTCCGGCGCCCGCCCCGTTCGTGCCCCAGCAGGGCGCAGTGACGCTCTACGTCGTCATCAAAAGTCGTGTGTCGGACATCCGCCGGCTGGAGATGCGGGTCGGGGTCGGACCGATCGTCGAGCTCAGGACACAGCGGTCGGGGGGCGTCCAGGGAGGGGGCGGGTGATGTGTCCGTGCTCCCGGTACCAGGCGAGGGTGCGGGCCAGGGTCTCCTGGATCGGGGTGTAGCGCAGTCCCAGCTCGCGGGTGGCGCGCGACCCGTCGTAGGCGTGGCCGTGCAGCAGCGTGCGCATCATCTCGCGGCAGAATGGCGCGCGGCGGCGGCGGACCCGGCCGACGGCGCCGATCACGGTCGCGGCGGCCATCGCGGTGGAGGGGGGCATCACGCGCGGCACGCCCTCGATCCCGGCGACCCGGCCCATCACGGCGATGGCCTCGCGCACCGTCATCGTCGCCCCGGACACGATGTAGCGCTCGCCCGCGACACCGTGCGCGGCCGCCAGCAGGTGCGACTGGGCGCAGTCGGCGATGTCCACCACGCTCATCCGCGAGTCGATGACCGTCCTGAGCGTGCCGTTGAGGTACCCCAGAAGCAGCTTGGCGGTGCCGCGGGTGCGCCCAGGGCCCTGCACGGAGGCCGGGTTGACCGCCACCACCTCGATGCCCGTGGCCGCAGCGATGGCGAAGGCCTCGCGCTCGGCGTTCCACTTGGACCGCTCGTAGTGCGAGAGGAACGTCCCGCGGTGGGGCGAGTCCTCGCGCCCGACGGCGCCGCGCGCCTCGCCGATGGTCGCCGCCGACGAGGTCAGCACCACGCGGCGCACCCCGGCGGCCGCCGCGGCCTGGACGGCGTTGCGGGTGCCGGTCACGTTCATCAGCTCGAGCAGCCGGGGATCGGGTAGGCAGAACCCGTTGAGGCCGGCCACGTGATAGACGACCTCGCAGCCCGCCATCGCCGCCCGCAGACGGTCCGGCTCAAGCAGGTCGCCCCGGATCGGCTCCACCCCCGCGGCGCGCAGGAGGGCGTCGCCCGTGTCGCTGCGTGTCAGCGCGCGCACCGTGGCACCGTCCTCGACCAGGCGCGCCAGGACCGCCGCGCCGACGAAGCCGGTGGCGCCGGTGACGAACA